>VGSQ01000026.1 GCA_016874975.1 Deltaproteobacteria bacterium | reverse complement strand
CAGGTAGAGGGCGCAGATCCCCAGGATATGGTCCCCGTCCACGATGCGGCCCCGGTGGTCCACCATGATCACCCGGTCGCCGTCGCCGTCGAAGGCGATGCCCAGGTCGGCCTGGTGGCGTTGCACCAGGTTGGCCATGACTTCCGGGTGGGTGGAGCCGCACTGGTTGTTGATATTCTTGCCGTTGGGGCGCACGCCGATGGTGATGAGGTCGGCCCCCAATTCCCCGAAAACCGCCGGCGCCACCCGGTAAGTGGCCCCGTGGGCGCAATCGAGGACGATCTTGAACCCGTCCAGACTGAGGTCTTTGGGGAAGGTGGCCTTGAGAAAGGATATGTAGCGGCCCCGGGCGTCGTCGATGCGGAAGGCCTGGCCGATGTCCGTGGCCGTGGGCCGGGCCTGCTCCACTTCAGGCACCGTCATGAGGTGCTCGATGCGGGCCTCCAGCTCGTCGGGCAGCTTGAAGCCGTTGCCGGAAAAAAACTTGATGCCGTTGTCCTGGTAGGGGTTGTGGGAGGCGGAAATCACCACCCCCGCATCGGCCCGCATGGAAGAGGTGAGGAAGGCGATGCCCGGAGTGGGCAGCGGCCCCGTCAGCAGCACATCCACGCCCATGGAGCAGATGCCCGCGGTGATGGCGTACTCCAGGAGGTAGCCCGAAAGACGGGTGTCTTTGCCCACCACCACCGAGTCCCGGCGGGGCCCCGTTTTGATGACATAGGCCAGGGCCCGGCCCAATTGCAGCGCCACTTCCGCGGTCATGGGATGGACATTGGCCACCCCCCGCACTCCGTCGGTGCCGAAAAGCTTCCGGTCTTCGGCCATTTATGCCGTTACTCCTGCTCCGAAAAGTTTTTTGTAGGGTGCGCACTGCGCACCGTAAGGATGCTTAACTTTTCATAATTTATGGGTGAGCCCCAGGCTCATGAGTAACTGCTTAGAAAATTTCTTCGTGCAATTATTTAGGACACCCGCCCCCTGGTGTCCCGGCCCTCATAGGGCGGCCCGCGGCCGCCGACCTCGGCGTGCACGGCACGCCCTATGGCTTTGGCGGGTCCCCGCCGCCGTGATTATCTGCGCAGTCTCAAGCCCGCGGCCGGATTTTTCCGCGTTGCCGGAAAACTGTAAGCTCATGGGCCCGAGCGGCAATAATTTATCATTATGGCCGTGCCAACCTGCTTATGGCGATTCCGGTTCCTGCCAGGAGATGGCCTGGGCCGGGCATTGGTCCATGGCTTCCTGGATCAGGGCCTCGGGCGCGCCCCGGGGATCGATGACCTCAGAGTGGCCCAAGGCCTCATTCAGACGAAAAACCCCCGGGCAGATGGTTTCACATCCCGGCCTGGAGGCCGGAACCAAACCGAAAAATGATACAATTACTTTGCCAAATCAATAAGATACAGATAAAATCTTGTTGAAAAAACCAGAAACTCAAATTCAGTAGCACAGGCGCCGCAGGCGATGCACCGCTCTGCATCGACGACGGGAATGCGCTCACCCATTTCCTTGACTCCCTAAATCTTATTCCAGAAGGATGGTCGGGAAAAAGTTCAGGCCGCTTTACCTTTTCGGGTCTCGACCTTGCCGTCAACCCGACACCCTGCCCCTTGGCGTCTGTTCCCCCAGCCGCCGCCCTTCAACCTTCGTCGGACCAGTGAATGCAGTGGGTGGGGCAGGCTTCCAGGACCTCTTCCATGACGGCCTCGTCGCCCCCACCGGGATTGACCACCTGGGCGAAGCCCAGGGACTCCGGAACCCGGAAAACCTCCGGACACATCTCCTCACAGGCGCCGCAGGCGATGCAGTCCTCTTCCTGAATGACGGGAAAGCGTTGCATGGATTATTCCTGAGTGGTCGCAGTTTCAGTGGGCAGGTGGAGGGTCCTGCTCCCCCGCCTTTTCTTCCAAAACCGATGGTCAATCTCCCTCGCGTTGAAAGATCGTGACCTGGTGGCGATGCGGTCCGCTGCGCCCCCGGCTGAAGCGGCTCAAGACCTGGGAGCGTCGGTGGGCCAGCCTGAGCCAGTCTTCCCGGGCCCCCGTCACCCCGCCGCCGGGTTCGCCCGCCACGAAAAGATAGCGCAGAGTCGGGCAGGCAAATAAGGGAGCCAGGCCCTGCCCCGGGGGCGGCCAGGCATAAACCAGGGCTTCGGGGCAAAACTCGGGCGCCAACGTGAAAACGTCTCCCCGGACCACCGCGGGGTGGTGCGGGAGTTCGCTCTGGAATTCCCCTGCGCCCAGGTCCACGGCCAGAAAGGCGATCCCCGCGGCTGCGGTCAGGGGTCCCAGGGCAGCGGACAGATAGCCCCGACCGGCCCCGGCCTCCAGCAGCCGCCGGACGCCCAGCCGGGCCAGATAGCGCACAAAGCGGACCGGCCACTCCCGGGAGGGAAAGAAGTAGACGCCCGTGGCCTGGGACAGGGCGGAGCACCACCCCTCCGGGTCCGGCAGGCGCTCCTCCAGGGCCCGCCAACGGCTCTCGGGGAGCAAAAAATCCAGCGGCCCCTCTCCGGACCGCGGCAAGCGCACCAACTTTCGAGCTGCGGCGGTGAAGCCCCGCCGCGCCCGAAAGCCGGGCTCGGCATAGGCCCTGAGCAGAATCCCCTCGGAGTCCACCGCATTCTCCGCCGCCACGCGCCCCCTGCGCCCTTGGCGTATTTGACTTGAAGTTTCCTCTATTTTTGGCATAATAGCAACGAATCCTGCCAGGATTTTATCCCTGATTACTTCCATCGCCAACGTCAGCGCGCACTCTCATGGAATACCTGAGCGGCACCGGCAGGCTGAAGACCCGTTGCGTTCAGGCCTGGGGGCTTCACCCCCGCCTGATGGTTTTCCTGCCTGTTCTGGCCCTGCTGTGCGGCCTGGTGATGCTGCCGGCCGCCGGCTGCGGCCGGGAGGCCTCCCAGCAGCCGCCCCTGTGCGTCGCCGGCTCCACCTCGGTCCAGCCCTTCGCCGAAAAGCTGGCGGAGGTCTATATGCATCATTTCCCGCACCTGCGCATCGACGTCCAGGGCGGCGGCTCCAGCGCCGGCATTTACGCCACCCGTCAGGGCGCGGCCGACCTGGGGGCTTCCTCCCGGGAGCTGGTGGCGGCCGAAAAAGACCTGGTGGAAATCCCCATCGCCTGGGACGGCATCGCCGTCATCGTCCACGCCGCCAATCCTCTCACCAACCTCTCGCTGGACGACCTCCGGGCGATTTTTGCCGGTAAAATCACCGATTGGCGCCAGTTGGGCCAACGTCCCCACGCCATCCACCTGATCACCCGGGAAGAGGGCTCCGGCACCCGCAACGCCTTCGAAGAACTGGTCATGGGCAAGGTGGAGATCACTCCCGCGGCCCTGGTGCAGGACAGCAACGGCTCAGTGCGGGAGATCGTCGCCAACGACCCCAATGCGCTGGGTTACATCTCCGTGGGTCTGGTGGACCGGCGGGTCAAGGCCCTCAGCATCGACGGGGTGTCGCCCACCCGGGAACATCTCCGACAGCATTCCTATAAGCTGGTGCGCCGCTTTCTCCTGGTGTCCCGCCTGCCTCCCCGGGGGCCGGTGAAGGAGTTCGTGGATTTTGTCCTGAGCGCCAAAGGGCAGAGCCTCTTGGAACAGGAAGGCCTGGTGGGGATCGCCGAATGAGCCGGGAAAAATTCGTCGAGCGGGTGCTGTTTCTCCTGGCGCTGTCGTCGCTGAGTTCCCTGCTGCTCATCACCGTCTTCATCTTCCTGGAGGGCATGCCCCTTATCATCGAGACCGGGCTGGGCAATTTCCTGGCCTCCAGCCACTGGGCCCCCACCAAGGGCCACTTCGGCATCCTGGCCATGATCATCTCCTCGGTCCTGGTGACCCTGGGGGCCATGGTCCTGGGGGTGCCCCTGGGGCTGGCCTGCGCCCTGGTGCTGGCGGAATTCTCCCCGCCCCGCCTGAAGATGGTGCTCAAACCCACCCTGGAGCTGCTGGCCGGCATCCCCTCGGTGGTGTACGGCTTTCTAGGGGTCTTGTGGCTGGTCCCCCTGATCCGGGATTACCTGGGCGGACCGGGGCTCTCCCTCCTGGCTGCGGCCCTCATCCTGGGGATCATGATTTTGCCCACGGTCATCAGCATCTCCATCGACGCCCTGGACGCGGTGCCCGGCCCCTACCGGGACGGCTCCATCGCCCTGGGGGCCACCCAGTGGCAGACGGTGCGCCGGGTGGTCTTGCCCGCGGCCTCGTCGGGCATCATCACCGCGGTCATCCTGGCCATGGGCCGGGCCATCGGCGAAACCATGGCCGTCATCATGGTGGCGGGCAACGCCCTGAAGATCCCCACCTCCATTCTGGACCCGGTGCGCACCCTCACCAGCAACATCGCCCTGGAGTTGGGCTACGCCAGCGGCCGCCACCGGGAGGCCCTGTTCGCCACCGGCATCGTCTTGTTCGTCATCATCATGCTCCTGAACCTGGCCGCCACCCTTCTGACCCGGAGAAAATAGGACCACCCATGCGCCTGGACCCCCGCCTTTCCCAAATCATGGCGAAAACGGTGCTCTGGACCTTCACCGGCTTCACCCTGTTTATCCTCATCTTCATCATCGTCAATATTTCGGTGAAAGGCCTGCCCCAGATCACCCCCACCTTCCTCTTCGACCTGCCCCACGACATGGGGCGGGCCGGGGGCATCTTTTCCACCATCGCCGCCACGGCCTACATCACGCTGCTGGCCATCCTCCTGGCTTCGCCTCTGGGGGTGGGCACCGCCATCTACCTCACCGAATACACCCGGGAAGGCTGGGGCACCCGTCTCATCCGCTTCGGCTCCGAATGCCTGGCCGGCGTGCCCTCCATCATTCTGGGGCTGTTCGGCTTCGTGCTCTTCGTCATGAAGCTGGGCTTCGGCTGGTCGGTCCTCTCCGGCGGGCTGACCCTGGCCATCATGATCCTGCCCATCATCATCCGCACCAGCGAGGAGGCCATCAAGGCGGTGCCCCGGGAATACCGCCAGGTGTGCTACTCTTTGGGACTGAGCCAGTGGCAGGCCATCACCCGGGTGGTGCTCCCCAGCGCGCTGCCCGGCATCACCACCGGCATCATGCTCTCCGTGGGCCGCTCTCTGGGGGAGACCGCGGTGCTGCTGTTCACCGCCGGGGCGTCGCTCCGCACCCCGGTCTCCGTGTTCGACTCCGGCCGCACCATGGCCGTGCACTTCTACATCCTGGCCCGGGAGGGCCTCTCCATGCCCAACGCCTACGGCACCGCGGCCATTCTCATGGTGTCCATCCTGGCCATCAACCTGGTGGCCTATACACTGATGCAGCGGTTGATTAAGAGGTACTCATAGGGAGTTGTGGTATGTGAGTGCAACTCTTTTTTGGTGGGGCAGGCCTCCGTGCCTGCCAATAAATCAATAATGACCAACAACGCCGCAACCTTGGAAATCTACCGACGCTGGTTGCCGCATTGGCGGCTAACCGGAGGGGTCTATTTTGTCACTTGGCGTTTGCACCCGGAACAGACCGAACTTGCCCCGGTTGAACGAGATGTCATCGTTTCCGCTCTCCACCATTTCGCCGGCAAGCGCTATGAGTTTTTGGCCCTGGTGGTAATGCCGAATCACGTACATGTCTTAGTGAAACCTCACGATGGTTTCGCTTTGCAGGGTATTGTTCATTCCTGGAAATCATTCACCGCTTATCGGTTGCAGCGGGAGTTTGGTCGAATCAGGAGCGTCTGGCAGGATGAATATTTTGACCGTATTGTCAGGGATGAGGCCGAATTTTTGGAAAAGGCCAATTACATTTTTACGAACCCTGCCAAAGTTTTTGGGGATCAAGAATATCCTTGGGTGTGGGTAAAGATACTAGAGGAGGCGGGCACAGAGGCCCGCCCCACCGGCACAGAGGCCCGCCCCACCAGCACAGAGGCTCCTGTCAGCAAAGGGACCGACCGGTCATGAGCCAAATCGAGTCCACAAAAATCCGCCTGGAAGACCTTTCTTTCTTTTATGGAGACTTCCAGGCCCTCAAGAATCTCACCCTGGCCATCCGGCAGAACGAGATCTTCGGCCTCATGGGCCCCGCCAAGAGCGGCAAGAGCACCCTGCTCACCGTGCTCAACCGCATGTGCGACCTCATCCCCGGGGCCCGGGTGGAGGGCGGCGCCTGGCTGGACGACCTGGACCTCCTGTCCCCGGAGTGCGACGTGGTGGCCCTGCGCCGCCGGGTGGGGCTGGTGCTCCCCAAACCCGTGCCCCTGCCCCGCTCGATTTTCGAGAATCTGGTCCTGGCGCCCCGTCTGGCCGGGGAGAAGAATCGCCAGGCCCTGGAGGAACTGGCCGAAGCCAGCCTCCAGGCGGCCCGCCTCTGGGACGAGGTCAAGGACCGGCTGCACGACTCGGCCCTGAAGCTCTCCGGCGGGCAGCAGCAGCGCCTCTGTCTGGCCCGCACCCTGGCCATGCGCCCGGAGGTGATCCTGCTGGACGAACCCACCAGCGGCCTGGACCCCATCTCCACCGCCAAGATCGAAGAAACCTTGTTTCAACTCAAGAAGGAATATACGATTATCCTGGTGAGCAACAACACCAAGCAGATCGCCCGGGCCACCGACCGCGTCGCCTTCCTCCTCATGGGAGCGCTCATCGAGGTGGGGGAAACGTCCCAGGTCTTCACCGTGCCCAGAGATAAACGCACCGATGACTATATCTCCGGCCGTTTCGGCTGAGGCCGCCGCCGTCAGCATCCGGGATCTGAACCTCTACTACGGGGACTTCCAGGCCCTCATCGGGGTGAATGCCGACTTCCGCGCCCGGGCCATCACCGCCCTCATCGGTCCCTCGGGCTGCGGCAAATCCACTCTGCTGCGAGTCCTGAACCGCATGAACGACCTCATCGACGGGGTGCGGGTCAGCGGCGAGGTGTTGATCCTGGGCGAAAATATTTACGGCCCCGGAGTCAACCTGACCCAGTTGCGCAAACGGGTGGGCATGGTCTTCCAGCGCCCCAACCCTTTCCCCCTGTCCATCGCCGACAATATCCTCTACGGCCCGCGCCTTCACGGCCGCCCCTCCAAAAGCGAGCAGGAGGACCTCCTGGAACGCTGCCTGGCGGCGGTGGAATTGTGGGAGGAGCTCAAGGACCGCCTGCACCTCTCGGCCCTGAGCCTCACCGAGGAGCAGGCCCAGCGCCTCTGCATCGCCCGGGTGCTGGCGGTGGAGCCGGAGATCCTGCTCATGGACGAGCCCTGCTCCGCCCTGGACCCCCTGGCCACCCTGCGCATCGAAGAACTGATGCAGGAGCTGAAACGGGACTACACCATCGTCATCGTCACCCATAACATGCAGCAGGCGGCCCGGGCCTCGGACGACAGCGGCTTCATGCTCCTGGGCGAACTCATCGAATTCAGCCCCACGCCCCGGATGTTCACCCGGCCATCGGACAAGCGGACGGAGGATTATATTACGGGGAAATATGGGTGAGCTTGGATTATTATAGTTGACCCGCGCGACTTTTTCTTTTAAATTATTAATATACTTAATCACTTAATGGATTATTTTCCATGATTTCTCTTATAGAAGCTTTAAATTTTCGGTGCTTGCGATACATACGCCAACCGTTAGGGCCATTCCATATTCTTGTTGGCCCCAATGCCAGCGGGAAAACGACATTCCTTGATGTGGTGGCTTTTCTCGGTCAAGCTGTTTCAGATGGGATTGATACAGCCGTTAGTGATAGAACTGAAGATTTTATGGACCTAGTCTGGGGAAGGTCTGGAGAAAGATTTGAATTAGCTATAGAAGCAATAATCCCTGAGAACTTGCGCGAAAAATTAAGGAAAACCATTTTTGATACAATTAGATATGAAGTAGCATTTGGTGTAGATTTAAATACTCATGAAGGTTTAATTCTATCTGAAAAAGCATTATTGAAATCATCGAAAGTTTCTCAAAAAAAATATGACAAACAAGGACATATATCAAAGAATAAATCAAGATCATTATTTCCAATGAAAGTTAATCCGCCTGACACAATATTAACAAGGAGAACTGCTGGAGCAAATACGGTAGTTAATAAAGTACAAGGTGGGGATGATCATTTTTATTCTGAAGTATATAGGGAGCCTGGAAAAGGTTGGATGCCAGTTTTTAAATTCGGACCAAAGAAAATGTCACTTGCTAATCTGCCAGGAGATGAATCACAATATCCTGTTGCAACTTGGCTTAAGGATTTATTAAGTGAAGGTGTTCAGCAATTTATCCTGAATAGTATTCTCATGAGAAAAGCAAGCCAGAGGGGCAAGATTAAAAGATTCATGCCTGATGGTTCTAACTTATCTTGGGTGATACATAGACTTAAGGATAAGGATCCCCCTCGTTTTAAGGCATGGATTTCACATCTGCAGACAGCTCTTCCTGACATTACTGACATAAAAACTATTGAAAGAGAGCATGTATATCGTTATTTAGTAATATGTTATCGAGGAGGCCTTGAAGTGCCTTCTTGGTTGGCATCAGATGGCGCCTTACGCCTCTTAGCTCTTACAATTCCCGCGTATCTCCCAGATTTTAAAGGAATATATCTAATCGAAGAACCTGAAAATGGTATTCATCCGACAGCAGTAGAGACGATGTTTCAATCGCTATCTTCTGTTTATGATGCTCAAATGCTTTTGGCAACGCATTCTCCTGTAATCTTGGGGATAGCAAAACCTGAAGAAGTGCTTTGTTTTGCAAAGAATGAAGAAGGGGCCACTGATATCGTGTTGGGTAGCGAACATCCTTCACTAAGAGACTGGAGAAGAGAGACTGATTTAGGTACCCTATTTGCTGCTGGAGTACTTGGATGAATGCTATACAATATGAAAAGGATATCGTTTTTTTAGTCGCCGACAAGAATATCAAATTTTCTATTAATGGAATTCTTTTGCGTCACGATTCACTTGAAATCCCTCAACTTAAAACAGATATCTTTATCCATCCGGGAAACGATTCAGGCTGTTTACATGGCAGCCATGATTTTCTGCGTACTCTTATAAATCGATACGCTTATTCAATGGTTGTCTTCGATCGTGAGGGGTGTGGGCAAGAAGATAATTCCCGCCAAGCTATAGAAACACAAGTGGAGGATCTATTGTCCCGAAATGGCTGGAATGGACGAAATTCAGTAATTGTCATTGATCCAGAATTGGAAAATTGGGTTTGGAGTGATTCTCCACATGTTGAAGATAAATTAGGTTGGCGAGGAAAGGAACCAGATTTAAGGACTTGGCTTATAGAAAGGGGCTTACTACTCAATAGAAATAGTAAACCAACCAAGCCCAAAGAGGCAATGCAGTTGGCCTTAAAAGAAGCACGAATGCCAAGGTCATCGTCAATTTACCAACAGCTTGCAGAAAGAGTGGGTTTCCGCAGGTGTAATGATTCGGCCTTCATAAAATTAAAGACCACTATTAGAGAATGGTTCCCTTTAGCTTAGCTATATCAGAATGTTACCACAAGCCCTGGCCCCCTCCCTCAACTTTCACCTCCCGCTCAGATGTTCCATCACCCTCATAATCGCCGGGATGTCTTCGTCGCCCCAGCCCCTGGTCCAGCCCAGGCGGTAGGGGTGCAGGAGTGTTAGCCCCACGGGCGCGGGGGCGCCCAGCTCACAGGCCGTGTCCACGATTAACTTGCAGTCCTTGGCCAGGTGTTTCAGGGGGAAGGCCGGGGGGTGCTCGCCGGCCCGCAGGTTGGCCGCCATGGCCGCACCCATGATACCCATACCCAGGAAACCCGCTTTTGGTCTCATGCTCCCCTCCCGCCCCGTCGGCTCCCGGCGCGCCGGACGGTCCGGCGGCGGGTTGTCCTTGGCCGCGCGCCGAAATATCTCCGGCCGCCCTTCCCAACCCCGGCGTCGATGATTAACAGATTACCATCCGCAGGCGCGGTCCGTAAGATGCGCTGCCGAAAATTCATCCCAACTTAGCAGAGGTCCCTATGGCCATGCTCCGACCGGGCGATGCGGCTCCGGCCTTTTCCCTTACCGACCAGGACGGCAACACCGTCGACCTCTCCCAATTCCAGGGCCGAAAGGTTCTGGTGTATTTTTACCCCAAGGCGGACACGCCGGGGTGCACCAAGCAGGCCTGCCAGATTGAGGAATCCCGTCATGAGCTGGCGGGCCTGCAGCTCGCCGCGGTGGGCCTCAGCCCCGACCCGCCGGAGCGTCAGAAGAAGTTCGCCGGCAAATACAACCTGGCCTTCCCGCTCCTCTCCGATGCGGATCACGCCGTGGCGGAGGCCTACGGCGCCTGGGGGGAAAAGACCATGTACGGCAAGACCACCCAGGGCATCATCCGCTCGGCCTTTCTGGTGGATGAACAGGGAAAAATCCTGCATACCTGGTACAATATCAAGCCCGAAGACACGGTGCCCCAGGTCAAAGCCGCCCTGGGAGGGTGACTCCCGGGGGGCTGAGGCGCCGTTGCAGAAATTTTCCGGAGGGATAGAGGCGATGAAACCGCGGGGGAGCAATTACCGGGAGCAGTCCCTGAAGATTCACGGCCTGGTGTGCGCCAAGTGCGGCCGGGAATTCACCCACAGGAACCGACAGTTGTTGACGGTGCACCACCGGGACGGAAATCCCCGCAATAATCCCCCAGACGGCTCCAATTGGGAGAATCTCTGCGTTTACTGCCATGAGGACGAGCACAGCCGGGGGCTGCTGGGCGACTACCTGAGCGGGGAGAAATGATGGACCGGGCGCGTTGTCGGGGCGGGCGGCAAACCCGCCCCGACAGGTTTTTTAATCAAATTAAATGGCTTATCGGCGCCATGGCGCAGCCAACCGGACCTACTCCTTCTTGATGATGATCAGGGTCTTGTCGGTGACGTAGCGGTAGAGGTCTTCCACGTCGTGGTTGAGGAGCGAGACGCAGCCCCGGGTCCAGTTCACCCCCATGTAGTTCTGGAAGTGGTCGTGGGTGCCGTGGATGCCCACCTGGCCGCCGATCTCCGCGGTGGGCGGGATTTTGCCCTCCCGCTTGGCCCGGCCGAAGCGAAGCCAGTTCTGGGTGTTGGGGTAGTCCAGGAGAATGAATTTGCTCCACTTGGGGTGGTCGAATTTGGTCACCACCCGATAAACCCCTTCCGGGGTGGCGCAGTCCCCCTGGTATAGTTTATCCGCCCGGGGATTGAGGCCCAACACCACGGAATAGGTCTTTTTCGGCGTCAGGCCCTGGTACAAGACCAGTTTGCGGGTCAACTTGCGCACCACGATGACCGTGGGGGCCGTTCCCAGATTGCCGTAGCCGTTGCGCCGGAGCACATCCTGGATGAGCTGCTGCTCCCCTGTCAGCGTGGGCTGGGGTTCGGGCTCCAGGATGATGGGCGTCAGTTGCACCGGCTGGGGCGCCCGGCGGCCGCACCCCCCCAGCACCGCCGCCGCCACCAGCAGCAAGATGAGAATCCCCCTGATCTTTTGCATAGCGCGCTCCCCCCTGCGTGACCATGAAGGGAAAAACTTCATGGGCTTAAGTCTTTTAAGGCATTAGAGAAAAGGGTTTCACATTGAGAAAAGCCGCACAACTTATGCAACCTATCCGGACTTTTTCCATTGGATTGCGTCCCTGTTCTTACAACATCGGGACTATAACAGAAGCGCTCCCGATGGTCAACGACTTATTCTCCGGTGAACGCCGATTTATCAAGGAATGATGGTCTCTCTCAGTTGACATTTTTGTTATCTATTTATTTTTCATCGAAAAAATTGGAGTTCGCATGTATCGCGACACTCGATTCTTGGAGCCTCAATCACCTTTGCATGGCTTCTTTCCTCGGGTATAGTGAAACAGGGGGCCTTCAGAGCCTGACCTCTCCTCCAGGCGATCGCTCATGTCCGTGCATCTCATCGTCGACGGCTACAACCTGATCCGCCAGTCCCCCGAGTTGCGCCGGCTGGAAGCGCAGGACCTGGAAGCGGGGAGGCGGGCTCTGTTGGAGCTGCTGTCCGAGTATCGCCGCACCCGCCCCGGCCGCCAAGTCAGCGTGGTCTTTGACGGCTGGCAAACGGGAGGCTTCCAGGAGAGCCGGGACCTGTATCTGGGCGTGGGGGTCATCTATTCCCGCCGGGGGGAGCGGGCCGACGAAGTGATTAAACGACTCCTGAGCCGGGAGCGGGGCCGGGCGGTGGTGGTGAGCTCGGACCGGGAACTGCAGGGAGCGGCCCGGCGGGTGGGCGCCGCCTGGATCGAAGCCCTCGCCTTCGCCCTCCAACACCTCTTCCCCCACTCTCCGGCGGACCAGGAGGGGGAGGGCCGTCTCCCCGGCCAGGGCACGACCAAGAAAGGCCCCTCCCGGCGCCCCCCCAAAAAGGAGCGCCGGCGACGGCAGCGGCTGCGGAAGCTTTAAGAGCCGGCCCGGCCTGCATGAGGGAGGCGGCGATGCCCCGGTGCCGCACCATCCCTTCCTTTGATCAGAGCCGGTCGGGCTCATCCGGGGTTCCCGGCCCACCGGGTCCTGCCGTGGCATGCCGCCGGTGCGTCCGTTCCCGCGCCGGCCCTGGATTTTCACCGCCCTGGTGAGGTGAGCGGTAGTCCGTCCTTGCCAAGAATCGGAATCTTTAGTATGTTATAAAAATCACCACCGTAAGGACAAGGAGACCCGCCATGGTGAAGGGCTACGGTGAAGGCGGCAGCCAAGGACGGATTCTGGTGGTGGACCCGGACGACTGGTGCCGGGAATTCCTCTCCCAGGTCATCAAGCTTCTGGGGTTTCCAGGATTCCGCCTGGCCACCACAGTGGACGAGGCCTTCGCCATCCTGGAGGAGATAAGCTTCGACCTCCTCATCACCGACCTCAACCTGGTCGAATTCCAACGACTTTTGGAAAACTGCCACCGCCGCTTCCCCTCCATGCGTTTCATCCTGATGGCCCACCGCCGGACCCCCTTTCAGCCCTGGGCGTTCCAGGACAGGATGGAGATCGTTCTCAAACCCCTGAGCCTGGACGAAATGACCCGCAAGATCCGGGAAGCCGTGCATTACACCCACCGCATCCAGGTGGAAGAAGCCTTCCGACGCTGGAAACAGGAAGCCTTCCGCCTCCTGGGCTGAGGGCGCGGCGAATCGGCCCCCCTGGCGTATTCTTGTGAAAATGCACCGAACCTCTCGGGTAACCTCTTGAGATAACGTGTAAGGGCGGGTTTCAAACCCGCCCCGGCAAGGTGCGCCCGGTATCGGTTTTTTTTGGGGGGCCCTTCCCCCGGCCCTTGGCCTCAATCCCCCCGGGGCTTGGCCCGGATTTCCAGCACCGCCAGCTTGAGGAAGCGCTTGGAGGCGGCGCTCTTGATCACCGCCACCGTGTCCCAGCCCCGGGCCGTGCCGCCCACGGCCACCACTTCCTCCTCCTCGGGGATGAGGCCGGCGTCCACCGCCTCCATGACGATCTCCACGCAGACTTTGAGCCCCTGCCCCAATCGCCTCAGGGTGTTGGCGATGAGCAGGGTGGGGGCGCTCCCCTTGAACTGCTCGGCGATGCTGGTCTCCAGGGAATGGGTGAGGATGGTGGCCTTGAGCACCCTTCCCCCGGCCCCGATAATGGTTTCATGATGCTCCGGCAGGAATTCGTCAATATTGGGCCCCTTAAACCCCACCGAGTGGCCCACCACCACCAGGTTCACGCCTTTCCCGGCCAGCCGTCGGGCCGCGGCCGCGCCCGACTCCCCGGTGGTGGAGGCCGCCACCAGATGCCTGAACCCCTCCTCCACCGCCTTTTCCATCAACGTGAGGCAGGCCTCCGTGTTGGCCGGCCCCGGCTTGTTGAAATACCACGTTTCCCTTTTGAGCATTGATTCAACCCCTTGTCTTGAGAAGACCGTCGTGGGGGAGGGGGCTGAGGGGTCCATGACCCCTGGGCCCCATC
The DNA here is from genome assembly GCA_016874975.1 of Deltaproteobacteria bacterium. Lineage (GTDB taxonomy): Bacteria > Desulfobacterota > Desulfobaccia > Desulfobaccales > 0-14-0-80-60-11 > VGSQ01. The sequence goes on along the minus strand of VGSQ01000026.1, from coordinate 17,580 downwards.
CTAAACTTTTTGCCGTGACAATCCCTGTTCCGCACGGGCGGGTTTGAAACCGGCCCCTACGAATAATATCGACAGGTTATTCTCATTGTCGGCATCATCTCAAACCAAAGCCGGCATCAGGTGCATGCTGCGCCCGTCGGGTTGCCGAACTGGACAAACCCCGGCCGGGTGTTCACCCGGGTGAACATGTTGTCCCAGGTGGCGCGGGTGCGGGCAAGGCATGTTGCAAGCGTTTATGGAGGAAGCGCAAATATGGGGCCTGCGGCGGCCTTCTGGCACGCTCCCTGCATAAAGTTTTAACGACGAGATGCCGACTCTGAAGGCGCAGGGGCGGCAGGAAGGCAGGAGCGGACGCGGCATGGCCTTTTCGGATCAGGACATCCCCGCCCGGCGTTGGCGGCAGGCGCGCATCGCCGGCATCTATCTCTTCGGCGCCCATGTGGCGCTGCGCGACGACTTCTGGACCGGCCTCACCCCGGAGTCGGTCAAGGCCGCCTTCAGGCGCCAGGCCCGGCTCTACCATCCCGACCTGCAGGGCCCCGAAGCCCCCGCCGACGCTGCCAAGAGGCGGGAGTGGTTCTGCCGGATCAAGGATTCCTACGATGTGCTTCTGGACTTCCTGAGGAGCCGGGAAGAGGCCGCCCCCGCGGCCCCGCCGCCCTGCCGGCGCATCATCGCCGTGGGCGGGGCCAAGGGGGGCGTGGGCAAAAGCACCTTCGCCGCCAACCTGGGGGTCTTTCTGGCGGGCCAGGGATACCAGACCGTGCTGCTGGACCTGGACCTGGGAGGGGCCAACCTCCACCTCTACCTGGGCGAAACCGCGGTAAAGCGCACCGTCAATGATTTCCTGGAGGGCGCCTTCCCCCACCTGGCCGACCTGGCCGTCCCCACCCGCTTCGGGCCCACCCTTATCGGCGGCGACAGCTCCCGCCTGGGGTCGGCCAACATCAGCTTCCCCGCCAAGCAGCGCCTCATCAGGGCCATTCGGGAGCTGGAGGCCCAGCGGCTGGTCATCGACCTGGGCAGCGACACCTCCTTCAACATCCTGGATTTCTTCCTGGCCGCGGATGTGCGCCTGGTCATCACCACGCCGGAGCCCGCCGCCTATCTGGAGGCCTACAACCTCATCAAAGTGGGGCTCTGGCGGGCGTTGAACCGCATGTTCAGCCAGGCGCCCCCCGCCCTGCGCCAGGATTACGCCCTCAAGGAGCTGATCCACCAGGCCACCCGGACCGGCAACGGGGACGGCGTGCGCACCATCGAACAACTCCGGGAACGCCTGCGCCAACGCCATCCGGCCGCGCTGCCCTGGGTGCAGGGCATCCTGGAGACCTACCGGCCCCGGCTGCTCCTCAACAAGAGCGAGGACGACGACCAGGCCGGCCGCATCGTCCGCCGCATCCAGGAAGTGGCCCGGAAGATGCTCTCTCTGGAAGTGCCCTATCTGGGCGCCCTCCCCCTCTCCCAGGACATCGCCCGGAGCGCCCGGGACCTGGTGCCGGCTGTGGCCCGGGACCCCCAGAGCCACCTGAGCCGCCACCTGGCGCACCTGAGCCGACAGTTCTGACTTCCGGACCTGAAGCCCTTGCGACCGTGGGGCTGATACCGAGTTTGCTTCCCAGGGGACGGGTCTGAAACCCGCCCCTACAAGTGTTATCAATAGGTTACCCGAAGGGCAAGGCTGACCGGCGCGATTTTCGCCCACAAGGCATCTCTGGGGGGGATATTGCCTTCCAGCCTTGATGTTTCGGCGCTGTGAGAAAAGGAGGCGGATATCCAACCACCCTCCGGACATGGAAGAGCGTTCGTCTCAGGTTCCCTCCCCCTGGATGGGGGAGGGTTAGGGAGGGGGTGGCGAAAAATCTTTTTAAGACGGGCTGTTGCCGTAAACACCCCCCTCCCCCAACCCCCTCCCGCCGTGGGGAGGGGGCTTAAAAACCGGGCAACTGCAAAATCCCTACCGGACAGGCCTGCCCGAAGGGTCTGTTACATTTCAAACAGTCGCGCCTGGGCCTGGGGCTCACTCTGAAAAGGTGTGCTTAGCGTCGGCCGCCCCGGCCGCCGCCGCGCACGCCGCCCCCGCCGCCCTGGAACCCGCCGCCGGATCGGCCGAAGCCGGAGGGGGCCTGGAACTGCTGGTGCCGCTGGAATTCCTGGGTGCGCACCTCACCCCGCTGCCGGGCGTTGAACTCCTGGTTGAGCCTCCCCACATCATAACTGGGCCGGGGCTGCACCTGGGGCCGCGGTTGGACCTGGGTTTTAGGCTTCACCTCGGGCCGGAGAACCTGCGGTTGCTGCGGTCTCTCCGGCTTGGACCACTGATTCCCCTGACGCTGCTGCCACTGGCCCTGAGGATTCTTGCGGTAAACGTTTCCGTGCTTGTCGGCGTAGACGTTGTTCTTGCCGCCGGCCGGTTTCACCTGGGTCTTGGGTTTGGCCGCCTGCCCCGGAGCGACGGGACGGGCGCCCGGTTTGGGGCCTGCACCGGGTTTGACTCCAGGCTGCGTTTTACCCGGCGCCGCCGGCCTCACCGCCGCGCCCGGCGCCCCCGGTTTGATCCCCGCGGCCGGCAGGGTGGCTGGCTTGCCGGGCCGGGACGCCAGGATTTGCTGATTCCCGGGACGGTTATAGATATTGGCCCGCTGGGCCGGCAGCACCCCGACCCCGGGCTTCTGGCCGGCCCCCCATCCCGGGCGCTCGCCGGGGCGATACCCCGGGTACTGGTATGCCGGTCGCCACGGTCGGCCGATGACGTTGCCGTGGATGATGTTGATATTTGTATAGCGATACCCGTTGGGACCCCACCAGCCGCCGCCGTACCAGGGGCCCCGGTGGTGGTCCCACCAGCGGTCCCAGGCTGCCCAGGTGAGGCCTATGGCCGCGGCCGTAACCAAGGCCCCCCCCAGCCAGCGAGCCGGATTGTAGTAAGCCGGCTCGTAGCCCCAGGAGCCGGCGTAGGGGTCGTAGGTGGCGTTGTAGCCGTAGGTGGTCGAGGAGGGGATGTAGGCATCGTCGGTGGAGTAAGACTGGTACTTATAGCCGGTGCCGTACACCACGCTGCCGTCCCCGGAGTAGGAGCCGGTGTAGGCCGGGGTGTAGCCCACGGTGGCGGTATTCTCGTCGGAATCATACACCTTCACGTATTTCGCGTTGTAGTGGGGATTGCTGGGCGGAATCTTCTCCACCTCCTTGGGAGGCTTGACGCACACCTTCCAGGGCCCCTGGGCGGAGTCCGACTCATACCAGACGCCGTTGTCCACGGCGTAATATTTCGTCCCCTCCTTGAACACGGGGGCGCCGGTGTTCACTGCATATTCCAGCTGGGTGTCGGGGATCTTGCTGAACTTGGGCGCCCCGGCGTACTTCACCTTGGTGGTGGCCTTCTTGCGGTCGATGACCGCGGTCTGGGGAATCTGGTTTTCCAGCAGGGCCTCTTTGGCCTGGGCGGTGCCGGCCACGCTCACCAGGACAAAGCCTTTGGTGGAGCTGGCCGGGATCTTGGCGAAGTCCGCGGGCAACTGGCCGGAGGGCACGTAGGCCCAGGGGCCGTCTTGCAGGGATTTGGACTTGAACCAGCGGCCGGACAGGAGCACGTAGTACTCCTGGGTCCCCGTGTCCATGAACACGGCGCTCTCCGTGTTGGCCACGAAGAGCAGATTGGTGCCGGTGATGGGGGTGTACTGGGGCTCGCCCTCGGTGACGATGAGTTCCGCCGGCTCCATGGAGACGATAATTTCCGGCATTTTCCCGGCCTTGGCCTCCACCTGCTTGGGGGCCTTTTGGGCATCCTTGCCGGCGTCTTTATCGATCATGGCCTGGAGCGACTTCACCGCCTCGGGCAGGGCGTCCGCCTCCTTCCAGGGGCCGATGACCTCCGCGGCCGTGAGCCAGCGGTCGCCGCCCTTGAGATAATACGCCTTGCCGGCGGTGTCATAGACCATGAGGAAGGCGGTGTTGGCCACGCGCATGAGCTTGAAATCGGGAAGGGGCAGGAGCTTGGGCTCCCCGTCAAGGGGCACCAATACTGCCGGGACCGTCTTGAAAATTATCTTGGGGGGATCGTTTTTCAGCCCCTGGTCCACCTGCTTTTCCTTTTCCACCAGGTCCAGAGCGGCCAGGAGGCGGTCCAGGGAGACGCTGTGGCTCCAGTCGTCCATCTCCTGGGTGAGAAAGGCCTTCAGCTTCTCCAGTTGTTCCGGCTTGGCGTCCTTGAAGGCGGCCTCCGTCACCTTCACCTCGCTCAGGGCCACCATGCGGGTGTCCCGGTCCACTTCGGCCTTGGCGCTGAGCCAGACGACGCCGAAGATGGGCTCCTTGGCGTCCTTTTTCTTCACCGACACCGCGGCCCGGGCCGTCAGTTTGTGGTCGGCGAAGGACTCCAACTGGGGCTGGTACATCACCACCGCGCCCTTTTCATGTTCGAAACGCACGGGCCATTTGTCCGGCCTGGCCGCTGCCGCAGGCAGGGCCCAGAAAAAAAGAAGGGCCATCAACGTCGCGACCGCCCCGCCGTGCTTCCTTAGCATACTCATACATTTTCTCCCTGGAGCAGCGCTTTCCTCCAAAGGTTATGGAGAAAGACAGCCTGGAGCCTGCCCCTGTCAAGGTAATCTCTTACCCCAAGTTCGATGATCTGTCTTTTTTATTTAATCATTGAGGCTCTTGCAAAATTATCCTTAATGCTGTGCCGTAAGTTTTGCAAGAAGCTCACATGAAAAGGTCGGTGGGGCGGGCGTCTCTGCCCGCCGCCTTTGGGCACAGGCTTCCAGCCTGTGCGCTGCACCGGCAAGATGCCGGCGCCACCAAGGACTTTTCAAGACAGTTACTCATGAGCCTTGGGCCCACCCATAAATTATGAAAAGTTAAGCATCCTTACGGTGCGCAGTGCGCACCCTACAAAAAACTTTTCGAAGCAGGAGCTTGATATTATCCTTCCGGACATCCTGACGCCCGGAACCCGGAACCTGCTTCCCCGGTCCCCCACCCACCGATATCTTTGCCATGCCCGCGGCAAATCTCCTAAGGTCTTTCTTCCTCCCCCGGCAGGTCGGCTTCGTCCACCAGCAGGCGGAAGGGGCGCCGGATCTCCCAGCCCTCCCCCTGGGGCAGGCGGCGGCCGATGACCCACCGCCCCAGGAGGAGGTGCCATTCCCGGCCCCCGGGGCGCTCAAAGGAGAGCACCCGAAGGGTGAGCCGGCCCCGCAGGGGAGAGGACGCCGCCAGCCGGCGGTAGAGGGGGCGGAGCAGGCGGGAGAGGAGGTCGTCCAGACGCCGCAGCATCTGAAAAGTGAAGATTTTGCCTTCGCAGCCCTGGTCCACCCGGAAGGTGCGCCCGTCCCGCCGGGCTTCGGCCACATAGCCCATGAGATCGCCGGGGGCCAACAGCCAGGGGTCGGGCTGGGGGCAGTTGTCGCCCCGGGTCCGCACCCCTGCGGGTTCCACCGCCACCACCCGGTGGACCACGCGCTCCCCCGGCTTGTCGGGGTGGCGGAAGACCACCACATCCCCCACCCGTACGGGGCGTTCGCCGAAGGGGACCACCAAAAGCCCGTCCCCCAGCCGGAGGACGGGGTTCATGCTGTGGCCGAAATAGTGCATGCGCCGGGTCATGGGAAGCTCAGAGGCGGTCCAGGGTCTGTTCCAGGTCCTCCCAGAAACGGCCCCGGAGGCTGAGGCGCAGGAGAAAGGCGGGCACCCGCAGGGCCAGGTCCGAGGCATTCTGGAACACCCGGCGGCGGCGGGCCAGCTTTTCTTCATGGGGCACCACATGCCAGGCCGGGGAAAATATCTGCATGGCCGACTGTTGCAGGAAAACCGCGGCCTTCCCGGTCTGCAAGGGAATGACTTCTTCGGCGGAGTGCTGCTCCAGGAAAAAGACGGCGCGCACGGGCGCGGTGCGGTGCACGTTCCAGGAGCGGCCTAGAGGGGAGAGCGGCGCCCCCTGGAACAGGAAGTCCGACCAGGTGGGGAAGGGGTGGGCCAGGTAACTGCCGGTGGGGGTGAGGGCCACCAAAGTCTCGTCGTCGTCCAGGACTTCCCAGGGGGGCGGCAGGCGGCGGCAGGTGGTGGATTTGCCCGTGTCGCCGGGAGCGGCCAGGACCACCCCCTGTCCCTGGCGCACGGCCAGCCCGGCGTGCAGGGGCAGGCCGCCCCGCCGGAGGGTCTCCAGATAGACGACGGCGAGGCAGTTCCACATGTTGATGAGGCAGTACTCTTCCCTGCCGTCATTATGCAGTTGGCAGAGAACGTCAGGACTGCCGGGCCGCCGCCAGAAGACCAGGGGCCGTTGCCCCCGGCCGCCCCAGGCCACTTCCTCCCGCTGGCCGCCCCAGGCCGTCAGCCTTTCCCAGGGCGGCTCCTCCGTGAAGAGAAGGTCCGGACGGTCGTCATCCGGGGCGCCGGGCAGTTCCATGACCGCCGCCAGGGTCCGGAGCCAGGACGCAGCCGAAGCGCAGGCGCTGAGCCGCCAGCAGTTGCCGTCGGCCAGGGAAAGGGCGTAGGCGGGGTGCAGGGCGCGGTCTGCTCCGTCATGGGCATCATGCTGCAACAGTTGCCGCAGTCGCATATCCGCTTTCCGGGGTGATAAGTTTGCAGGTGCAGGCCGGAGCCGTGGGGGCGGAACGCCGCCGGCCCCGGCCGGCCCACAAAAAGACGCAGCCACCCGGAGGAGGCTGCGTCTGCTGTAACTGCTCGGTACAATGCCACAATCTTCCCGGCCGCCGGCCCCCGCTTCGGGAAGGCGAGGTTTCGGGAAGACGGCTCCCTTCTTGAAAAGGAGATTCCTCGCCTCAGCCCGGCAGGGCCTTGCCGCCCTTGGGGCACTGGGCGGCGATGGAGCCTTTGGCGCAGACGTTCGCAATACCCTGCGCAGCTTCATCCAGCCGCGTGAGAACGGGCTTCTCATAGGAAAGATTCTTGGACTTTTCTTTCATGCCTTCCCCTCCATGGTGGTGCGGCCTTAAATTTCAGACCGGGTTAAGCGCCCAGGCGCCTTATCCCAACAAACCAGACAACGTTCTTTAAGGTTACGAGCCCTTTGAACATTTCCGGCTTTCCAGGGGTCGGCTCTCTTGACCCCTGGCGCCCGTGCGCCCCTTGTCGTTTAACCGCAAGGGTGTTTATAACAGAAACGCTTATTGCAAGGCAAGAAAATTTTTTTTAGGCCTGAGCACTCTTCCCGACCCTGTTCCGGCTGCCGTGGATATCTTCCCGAGGGCGCGGCGGGGACGACGCAGCCGCCTCAGGCGTGTGGTCCGTCCGGGCCGACAGCCGGGCTCCGCCGTCGGGAGGCGGGGAACAGTCCGGCCGCCTCCGCCTCCCGGCAGAACCAGAAGGGCGCCCAGAGGCTCCTGGTCCTGGTGTAATTGTGGGCGATGCAGCTCCCCAGGCAGATCGTCTTCTGGAGACAGTCCCCGCAGACGCCCTCCAGGCGGTGGGGCAGGCCCCGGCGCAGTTCCCGCAGCAGGGGGGTGTCCCGCCAGACCTCCTCCACGGGGTCCGCGGCGGCGTGCCCGAAGATGAGCTCCGGCACGTCCTCGGAGAGGCCGCACAGGGCCCAGGAGCCGTCGGGGAGAACGCCCAGGATGTTCAGGATGCCGCAGGCGTTGCAGGACAGGTCGCCCCGATGAATCATCCGGGACAGGGGCTGGAAGGCCGGAGGCTGGTGGAAATAAAGGTGCAGCGGCGCCCGCCGGGACAGTTCCAGCTCCACCCAGCGGCCCAGTTCCACGATTTCCGGGATAGTCAGGGCCTCGTCCGTTTCGTAGAGGTGTTCCCCCCGGGACTGGGGCTGGACGATGTTGTATTTCACCATGACCGCCCCCAGGTTCCGGGCGAAGGGGATGATGGCTTCGACGTCGTCCCGGTTGCGCCGCATGAGGGTCATGATGATCTGGGGGGTGACGCCGGCCTCCACCAGGCGGCGGATGCCGGTCAGGGTGTCGGCGAAGCAGCCCTCCCGCCCCCGCACCCACTCGTGCACCTCGGCCCGGTGGCTGTCCAGGCTGACGGAGACCAACAGCTCCGGGAAGGCGGCAATGAGCCGGGCCAGTTCCGGGGTGACCAGGACGGCGTTGGTTTCCAGCATCAGGCCCAGATTTTCGGCCCGGAGAAAGCTCAGGATGTCACGGATGCGGGGATGGAGCAGAGGCTCGCCTCCGGTAAGCTTCACCGCGCTGAGCCCCAGGGGTTTGGCCTGCCGGATGATGCGCTGCAGGAGTTCAAAGTCCAAGCTGTGTTCAGGACGAGGCGTCTCCTGATAGTGCGGGGCGATCCAGCAGTGCCGGCAGCGCAGGTTGCAACCCCCGGTCAGGAAAAAATAAAGCTGGGTGAGAGGGTGCTCGAGAGCGGCCGTCTTCTCAGTGGACATCAGGCAGGGTTCCCCCTTCCTCCAGAAACCGTCTGAGGCAAGAGTCCGGGGCCGGATGATTTTCCAGCCCGGTCATGGTGTAGGCCAAAGCCGGGCAGTTGCCGGTGCAGAAGGGGATGAACCGGCAGCCCCGGCAGAAGTCAAAGTCGGCCAGGGCTATTTCATTGCGCCGGCGGAGGCGGGTGAGCTCGGGATGCCGGCGCCAGACCTCCCCCAGGTCGTCCCGGTTGATGCGGCCCAACTCCAGGTGGCACATCTGCATGCAGGGGACCAGGACGCCGTCGGCCCGCACCGCCAGTTTGGTGAAGAGGCCGCCGCAGGCCACCAACACCCCCCGGCCCGGAAGGCCGGCGCGCCCCTCCTGTTGGGCCTGGAGCACTTCCTGCCAGTCCTGGAGTTCCGCCACCGGACCGGCGGTGCCGGTGACGCGGCCCCCGTATTTCCGGTTGAGGCGGTGCAGGTTCTCCATGGCTTCACTGCGCTCCGCCGTGGTGAGCTGCACCGTGTCGGCCTGGGAGCGGCATAGGCCCATAAAAGAGGCGTAATTGGTGGAGAAGTTGGGCAGACCCACTTCCTCCAAAAGCAGGCGGGCCACACCTTCCAGGTCCCGCAGATTGCGGCGGTGGATGGTCACCCGCACGGACACCGGCACCCCGTGGCGCTGCAAGGCCTGCAGCCCGTTCATGGCCCTGACGAAATTGCCTTCGCCCCGACAGGCGTCGTGGGTCTCGGGCATGGAGCCGTCGATGGAGACCTGCACCGAGTCGCAGCGGCGGGTGGCGGCCAGGAAAGCGGCCATCTCATCGGTGATCAGGGTGCCGTTGCTCAGAACGCCGAAGCGCATGCGGTGGTTGACGATGCCCTCGATGAGCTCCGGCAGGTCTTTCCGGAGGAAAGGTTCGCCACCCTCCAAAGTGATATTCATCACCGCCAGGCGCCCCAGTTCGGCGAAGAACTCCAACCACTCCCCGGTGGGCAGATCGTGGCCCACGTCCGCGGCGCTGGTGAAGTGGGAACAGTAGGCGCACCTGAGGTTGCAGCGGGTGGTGATGGCCACTTCCACCTCCCGGGGGGAGTGCATCACCCTCAAGGGGGCTTCAGGGTGCGGGGTGCTCATAGCCTGCCAGCCCGTTCTTGAGGAGGTCGGCGACAAACTCCCGGACGTGCTCCTCCACCTCCGGGGGAACCTCGTCGCAGGCTTCCCGGAGCTCCCTGACGATGTCGGCCAGGGTGTGCCGGCCGTCCAGACGCTGCCAGATGAAGACGCTGACGGGGTTGAGCCCGAAGGCGTGGCTGGTGTCCGGGTCGAAGAGCACGGCCCAGTCGTCGAACTCCTTGCGCAATACCACCAGGGGATTGGCGATGGGTTTGTCTTGGGTATTCACACAGTCCTCGTCTTTTCTGCTGCTTGAAAAGTCCTTACGTAGGGTGCGTCTTACGCACCATTACCAACGGCGGGCGCCTGGCAGAGCCTGCCCTGCCGCCCTTTTCCTGTGTTGTGGGTGGGCCGGCGGCCCAGGAGCGACTGTTTGGGAAAAAGGGGATGGTTGGCGCTGCCCACCATCCTGACTTCGCGACCCGATACGGAGCATTTTCATTGCCAGTTGCAGGCGCCGCTCAGGGTGAATTACTGTAAGCATATCAACCCCTGGTGATAATTGCCAGGGCTGACAAAAATTATAGCAAATCCGGTGCCAGAGGCGCAACGCCGGCCGTAACTCTGGTATAATGAAAGACCGGGACCCGGCTGAAGCCGGAGGCGCCCTGCCGTGTTCAGGTTTTCGAACAGAATGTTTCAGAAAACGACTCTTCCTGCCAAGGAAAGCGACAGAGCCGGGACCTTAGGCGCACCGGTCAACCGACGTGCTTGAGAAAGGAGCAGCACATGCGAACCGCCAATCCCGCCCTCAGTGACACCACCTTCCAAGGCCTGCCCCGGGTGGCCCAGGCCGAAGCCATGACCCTCCAGGGAACGGTGAACAAGTCCTTTTTCCTGTTGCTGTGCGTTCTGGTGACGGCGTTTTGGACCTGGCAGAAGTTCTTCGTGGCCCGGGATCCGGCGGTGGTCACCCCCTGGCTGGTGGGAGGCCTCATCGGCGGCCTGGTGGTGGGCTTCATCACCATCTTCAAAAAGGAATGGGCGGCGGTGACCTCGCCCCTTTACGGCCTGCTCCAGGGGTTGGTCATCGGCGGGATCTCGGCCTTCGCCGAGGCCCAATTTCCGGGCATCGTCCTCCAGGCCGTGGCCCTCACCTTCGGGACCCTGCTGTGCCTGTTGATGGCCTACACCTCGGGCCTCATCAGGGCCACGGAAAACTTTAAGCTGGGCGTGGTGGCCGCCACCGGTGGCATCTTCATCATCTATCTGGTCACCCTGGTGCTGGGTCTGTTCGGCGTCAACGTCCCCTACATCCACCAGGGCGGCTGGGTGGGCATCGTCTTTAGCCTCTTCGTGGTGGTGGTGGCGGCCCTCAACCTGGTGCTGGATTTTGACTTCATCGAAAACGGCGTGGCCCAGAGAGCCCCCCGCTATATGGAATGGTACGCCGCCTTCGGCCTCATGGTCACCCTCATCTGGCTCTACCTGGAAATTTTGCGCCTCCTCGCGAAGCTCAGGAGCCGGGATTAACCCTGCGACGACCTATCATGAGGCTCCGGTGGGATAGATGCGTTCCATCCTTACAGGTGGCACAGCCGCCCCCGGCTGTTCTTTTACAGGGCAGGCCGGGGCGCCTGCTCCACCTTCAGGCAAAGACTTGCACGGCAAAGGCCAGGGTCGCAGTAGACCTGAAAATGGTCATATTTGAGGAAGTTGGACGTCGTTGATGGGTAAGAATTACCGACGTTCTGGATAAGAGCCGTTTTCATAAAAAATCTCCACGCAGGCGGCCTTCCCGGAGGATCCATGGCCCGGCGGAAAACCGGAGTGGGAGTGGCGCAGAAACTGGCCGGCTGCGGCATCCTGGCCGTGCTGGGCCTGATTGTGGTGTGGCTGCTGGTGCAGCAGTCCCGTTTCAATCCGGCCGTGCTGGTGGCGGCCCGCCCGCCGCAGCCCCAGGTCGTGGCCCAGACCCCGTCCGGTCAGGCCGGGCGCGCCACCGCCGCCCTCATTCCCCAGGTCTCCGGCTTCACCCCTCTGGCGCCACCAGAAAGCTACGGGCCGGACAACCTCTCCGACAAGATCGACGGCAAGGCCGAGCTCTATTTGCAGGCCGGCTTCAAAGAAATGTCCTGCCGCCGCTTCCGGCTGGGGGAGGCGGACGGGGCCAGCCTGGAGGTCTTTGTTTACGACATGGGGACCCCCGCCCACGCCTTTGCCGTTTTCAGCGGCCAACGCCGTCCGGGCGCCGCCGGGCTGGCGCTCACCACCCATGCCTATGCCACCCCCAACGCCCTGTTCTTCACATATGGGCACTATTATGTGGAGTTGGTGGCCGACCGGGCCGGGCCGGGACTGCAAAGTTCCCTGGAGACCTTCGCCCGGGCGGTGCTGGCCAAAATTCCCGCCGCTCCGGAGCCGCCCGACGAAGCCGGTCTCTTTCCACGGGAAGGGTTGGTCCTGGACAGCGTGCGTCTCAGCGCCGCCGACGCCTTCGGCCTGGAAGGCTTCAACCTGGTCTACACCGCGGAATACACCCTCGAGGGCGGCAGGGTCACCGCCTTTATCGCCAGACGCGCCACCCCCGAGCAGGCCCGAGGCGATGCGCAGAAGTACGTGGATTTTCTGACCGCCAACGGCTACAAAAAAGTGCCGACGCCGGGACCGGCCGGGGACTTCCCCGTGCTGGCTCTGGACGATTCCTTCGCCGTGGTCATGGTGGAGGGCCGGACCCTGGCCGGGGTGCATGACGCCCCCGCCCTGAAGGCGGCCCTGGAAACGGCCGCCAGGCTGCGGGCGGCGCTCCGAGACAAGCCCTAACGCCGGCGCCCCCGCAGGGTGTGAACAGCCGGGGGCGGCGGCGCCGCATAAGAAACTTTCGGGAAAATGGCTGCCACCGATGACAAAAAACAGGCTTCGGCCCCGGAGATAAGCCGGCGCGACTTCCTCACGCGGCTGGGCTATGCCTCGGCCCTGACCCTGGCCGCGGGCGGACTGGGGCTGGCCTTGTATGACCCCAAAGGCCCGGCTCCGTTTCAGGTACAGAAAGCCCTCAGCGGCCTGGGGGACTTCCGCGACCGGAACCGCGCCGTTGCGGCGCCGCAGATGGCCATCGTCCGGGGCGCAGACCGGAAGGCCATGGTGGAGCGGGGGATGCAGGCCCTGGGCGGCATGGAGTCCTTCATCCAGAGAGGCGACCGGGTGCTCATCAAGGTCAACGCCGCCTTCGCCACTCCCGCCTCCCTGGGGGCCACTACCCACCCGGAGACCCTGGCCGCAGTGGCGGGCCTGTGCTTCCGGGCCGGGGCGGCCCAGGTGCTGGTGACGGACCACCCCATCAACAATCCGGACAGTTGCTTTGAAATCAGCGGCTTGGCCGCCGCGACCCGCACCGCCGGAGCCAGGCTCGTCCTCCCCCGGCCCGGACTGTTCGCCCCCCTCAGCCTGCCCGGCGGGCAACTCCTGCAAAACTGGCCGGTCCTGGCCGGGGTCTTCCCGGGGGTGAACCGGGTCATCGTGGTGAGCCCGGTCAAAGACCACCAGCGGGCCGGGGCCTCCCTGACCCTCAAGAATCTCTACGGCTTTCTGGGAGGGCGGCGCAACGTCTTCCACCAGGACATCAACGGCATCATCACGGAGTTGGCGCAGATGCTCCGGCCCACGCTCTCTGTCCTGGACGGGACCGTCAGCATGATGACCAACGGCCCCACCGGCGGGTCGCTCTCGGATCTAAAAGAAACGGGAACCATGATAGTCTCCACCGACCCGGTGGCCGCGGACGCGGTGGGGCTGGAACTCCTGGAACGCACCCTGAACGACGTGCCCTACCTCCGGATGGCCGAAACCGCCGGGGCGGGCGTCGCCGATTACCGCCGGCTCAATCCGGTGATGGTTGATGCGAAGACTTGAGGTGACCGGGAGCGGGTCTTGAGGGGAGGTCCGGGGTTTATAACCCCTGTCCCCTCCCTCAAAAAAACTTTGGATAGATTACCTTATGCGCATCGTCACCGTCCGGCGCCTCAGCCAGGTCTTTTTCCTGATCCTGTTCCTGTGGTTCTGCATCACCGCCACCCTGGGGACGGCCTGGTGGCGGCTGCGCGGCTGGCCCGTCAACTGGTTCCTGGAACTGGACCCTTTGACCGCCCTGGCCACGGTCCTGGCCACCGGCACCCTCTATACCTCCCTCGCCTGGGCCCTGCTCACCCTCTTCATCACCCTTCTGGTGGGCCGGTTCTTCTGCGGCTTCGTCTGTCCTCTGGGCGCCCTCAGCCAGGCCGCGGGCTGGCTGGCCCGGCGGCGCCTGGACCCGGCCGGCCGGGAGGCGGCCAACCGCCACCATCCGCTCCAGTCCTTCAAGTACTATCTGCTGTCCTTCCTGCTGCTCCTGGCGCTGCTGGGGTCGGTGCAGACCGGGGTCTTCGACCCCCTGCCCCTGGTGTATCGGAGCGTCAACCTGGCCCTGGCGCCCCTGGCCGACAACCGTCTGGGGGTGCTGAGCGACGTCCCCCGGGCCTACGCCTCGGTCTGGCTCATCGGGGTGGTGTTCCTGGCGGTGCTGGGCCTCACCGTGGCCCTGCCCCGGTTCTTCTGCCGCTTCCTGTGCCCGCTGGGGGCGCTCTTCGGTTTGCTCAGCCGCTTCACCCCCTGGCGCCTCGGCAAGAGCGAAGACAAATGCGGCGACTGCCGCCTCTGCGAGCAATACTGCGAAGGGGCCTGCCGCCCCTCGGGCGCCATCATCGGCGGCGAATGCGTCCTGTGCTTCAACTGCTTCGACCGCTGCCCGGCGGGGCGCCTCACCTTTGCCGGACGGGCCTCCGCGGCCGGGGAGGCGGGGCTGCCGGACCTGTCCCGCCGCGGCTTTGTGCTGAGCGGCGCCGGGGTGCTGCTGGCCTCCCTGTGGGGGGTGGGCGCCCTGGCCGGGCCCAACCGGAACCCCACCCTCATCCGCCCGCCCGGGGCTCTGGACGAGGAGCGCTTCCTGGGCCGCTGCATCCGCTGCGGCCAGTGTATGCGCGTCTGTCCCGCCAATATCCTCCAGCCGGCCCTCCTGGAGTCGGGGGTGCAGGGCCTGTGGACCCCGGTGGTGAACTACCGCCTCGGCTTGAGCGGCTGCCTGCCCACCTGCGTCGCCTGCGGTCACCTCTGCCCCACCGCGGCCATCCGCCCCCTGAGCCTGGAGGAACGGCAGGGCCTGGGCCCCTTCGCCAAGCACGGTCCCATTCGCCTGGGCACGGCCTTCGTGGACCGGGGCCGCTGTCTGCCCTGGGCCCTGGACCGCCCCTGTCTGGTCTGCCAGGAGGTCTGCCCCGTCAGCCCCAAGGCCATCTTCATCCGCACCGTGTTTGAAACCGTGCGGGACGGCCACGCCCTGCCGGCCCGGATTGAGGGACAGGAGGTGATCCTGGAGGCCGCGCTGCCCCCGGGGGTCAACTGGGCCGGGGGGGACTACTTCCTGCGTCCTGCCGGACACCCCGAGGCGGCTCTGCGGCGCCTCACCGGGGTCAGCGGGAACCGCCTGACCCTGGAGCGCCCCCTGCCGGGTACGGCTCTCCTGGCCGACAGGGCCAGGGTGGACCTGGCGGTGAAACTGGACCGCCCCTTCGTGGACGCGGCCCGCTGCATCGGCTGCGGCATGTGCGAGCACGAGTGCCCGGTGGTGGGGCTCCGGGCCATCCGGGTGTACAGCGAGAACGAATCCCGCTCCGGCGCAACCCGGCTGCTGATTTAAGCGGGTCGCATATGCTCGCGTGCAACCGAAGCTTGGGGGAGGGGTTCCCAAGCTCCGCCGGGGGACTGGAAAAACAACACCGCGTCCCCACGTTGTCCTCGGGAACATGGAAAAGAGTGGGTATGATCATCTTTATGTCAGTCCTGCTGGGCGTCATCTTGTCAACCGCTTCTGACTCATCTTCGACAGTTGAATGTCGATTTTGGCCTTTTTTAAGGGTTAAGTAGCTGAAAATACTTAATGCCATTCAAGGGAATTTTGAAAATGTAGTGCCTAAAAGATGCATGCTTGGCTGGCTGATTTATTGACAATTACTCTTTTATAATGGCATATTCTTGCCATGTTCGTTCGCACCAAACGTAGTGACCGAAACGGCTCCTCCTATGAATACCTGCAAATCGTTCGGTCTTACCGGGAAGGAGGCAAGGTCCGGCAGCAGGTGATAGCCAGTGCGGGCCGCAGGGAGACCCTGGTGGCCTCGGGGGAACTGGACGGTCTCTGGCAAAGCCTGGGGCGCGAGAGTGAGAAACTGCGGGTGGTGGAGGCCGTCCGGACCTCCGGATTGGCGGCTCGCACGGCCCGGCAGTGGGGCCCCGCTTTGGTCTTTGGCCGTCTCTGGGAAAAACAAGGGCTGCCGCACCTGTTGGCGGAACTGGCCCAAGACCGCAAATTCGAGTTCCCGGTGGAGCGCCTCTGCTTTGCCATGGCCTTGCAGCGGTTGTGCTGCCCCGGCTCCGATCTGGCGGGTTCGGAGTGGGTCAAGACCGTGGAGGCCCCTGAGTTTGACGGTTTGGCCTTGCAGCACTTCTACCGGAGTGCGACTTTTCTGGCCGGGGTGCGGGAGGAGCTGGAGAGCAAGCTCTTCACTCGTGACCTGAACCTGTTTAACCGCACCCTGGACGTGGTTTTCATCGATACCACCAGTATTTAGGCGCACCGGGATTCTGAAACCGAGGGGCGCAAACGGGGCTACTCCAGGGATCATCGGCCCGACCTGCAATACCGCCGACCCGGAAGTTATGCAAAAAGTCGTGGACGGGCGCAGGACCAGGTTTCATATCCGCAAAGTCACGGTAGTGGCGGATCGGGGCATGATGTCCCGGGAGACCATCAAGCTCTTGAGCGGGCATGACCAGGCGCCCTTCGATTACGTGCCGGGATGCCGCAGGCGCCGGCAAAAAGAGGTGAATGAGGAGGTCCTGGCCGGGGCGGGCCGGCGCCAAATGGTGGCGGCCAACCTGGAGGTCAAGGAAGTCCGGGTGGGAGAGCGGCGTTATGTCGTCTGTCGCAACCCCTTGGAAGCCCGAAAGGATGCCGCGGGGCGTGAGGCGATCTTGGAGAAGCTCAGGCAAAAGCTGGAAAAACAAGGTCTTAAGACTCTCGTCGGCCACCGCGGCTATGCCCGTTTCCTCAAGGTGGCCCGGGGCAGCGTCAGCATCAATGAAGAAGCGGTGAAGAGGGACGCCCGGCTGGACGGCAAGTTCGTCCTGACCACCAATACCGACCTGCCGGCGGCCCAGGTGGCCCTGACCTACAAGAGCCTGTGGCGGGTGGAGCGGACTTGTCGGGAGCAGAAATCCACCCTGGAAGTGCGTCCCATCTATCACCGGACCGAGGATAATACCATTTTCCGTTTTACGTGCAACAAACGTTTATGTAAGGGCGGTTCGCGAACCGCCCCTACGCTATTTTCCGATTATGAGGTTTGTTGCAGGTCAATGTGAAAACGGTATAACTCCATAGGCCACATCGTGGCCGGTTTTCTGGCCCTGCGCCTGGAGGTGGATCTGCAACAGCGCCTGGAGGAGAGGGGGGTCAAGGTTTCCTGGCCCGACCTGATGCGGGACCTGAAGCAGGTGCAGTCGGTGCTCCTGGAACTGGACGGCCATATCTAGTCCTCATCCGGAAACTCCCCCTCCCCTGGTGGGAGGGGGTTGGGGGGAGGGGGATCAACAGGGCAACTGGTCTGTATTGCTAACTTATTTCACCCCCACCCTAACCCTCCCCCATCAAGGGGGAGGGAACAAAAGGACTTTCCGGATGAACACTAGCTATCAACTGCGTACTGACATGAGAGGCTCGGCGCACCACGCCTTTGCCGCCGCGGGGGTCCGTCCACCCTCTCCGGTTACTCCTTTGGGCGCAATTTCCTGATGGCTCAAGCTCGCCATCTTGTAAAGCGCGTAGTGCCGAAAACATTTTTGCACCACTCAACCTGTTGTTATCACATAACTATATTTTTCTTGCTGTCGAAGATGAGTAAGGGTTAATCAATAATTCCACGTAGTAGGATTAAGGACCGAGTGGTCCGGATGGCCTTGCTGTTGGTGATTGAGCCGATCTTCGTCGTTAACCTGCATAAGGCGGGTGCAAGCCTGGATTTTC
>VGSQ01000025.1 GCA_016874975.1 Deltaproteobacteria bacterium | reverse complement strand
TTGTCTGGCCGAAATCTCCTGGCGAAAATACCGCCCCCGGCCTGGTCGCAAGTTCCCGCGTAAATCCAACAGCCGCCACGGCAAATGGGCCAACAGGTGGGCTTAAGTCAACGGCATTGCTCTTAGGGGGACTGTCATTAAACAATACCAACTTACCCTGACATCGGGGCAAAACCGCATTATGGCCTATGCCACTGACGGAAAAAATAAGGGCATTGGTAACATAGATGGAGTGAGGGTGTATTGTCATGCTCCAGCCAAATATCCTGATTTGTATATCCTATCCATCGGAATTGACTACAGTTACAAAGGATTGACTAAATTAGGATTATCCTGTAAAGACGCCCAAGATATAGCAGCCTTACTCAAAAAGCAGGCCACCCTGCTATATGGCAAGGTAGATAGTAAGCTTCTCTTAGACAAACATGCCACGAAAACTGTCATCATGGATGCTATGCGACAAATAGGAAAAAAGATTATGCCTGAGGATGTTTTTCTCCTGTTTCTTTCTGGGAATGGTACATATAATTATAGTGATGGTAGCTATTATTTCATACCATTTATAGAGCAGAGCAATGAGCAGATAACAGAAAAACAAATGTTGTCTGCATCCGACCTGTATAACTTATTAAAAAATATTAAAGCCATGCGACAAATACTTATTGTTGATTCCAGCTATTCCGGAAGGTTATGCCTGATGGAGCCTAAATTATATGATGGGCGCTTATCCACCCCCTCCAATACCACTGGGATTCACGTCCTAACTTCGGGAGAAGGGCAGAGCGTGGAAATTTCTCATGGAGAGATAAGGAACGGTCTATTCACCCATTTTGTAGTGAAGGGCTTGCAAGGGGAGGCAGATGTCGCAAGACAAGGTGTGGTCAGAGTAAGGGATTTGGGTCCATACCTTGAGAAGATGCTCCAACAAGCCATCGAGAAAAAGGATATACTTTCCAAAGGTCCTCAAATACTTCTAATGGGTCAAGATGTAGAGCTTACAACTGCTACTCCCCCCTTAACCAGATAAGGAGCATAATAAGCCGATTTCTTTAATGAGAATCTTATTACTATCAAAAAACATGTGATGTTGGGAGCGAGAAGGGTGGTTAATAACCTCTGGGAGGTGGCCGACGCCCCCGCGGTGGAATACATGGTGACCTTCTACACCCACCTCAAGGCCGGCAAACCCCGGGCTGAAGCCCTGCGCCTGGCCCGGCAACAATTGAAGTCAAAATACCCCAACCCCTACTTCTGGGCGGCCTTCATCCTGCACGGGGAGGGGTGAGCCATAAGACCCGACCGACTGCCTGGGCCAGGAGGCGCAATCCAAAGCCATCCTTAAAAAATCTGGAACTTTTATATCTTCCCGCCGTCTTCAACTCAGAGGGTGATTTCAGCATGACTGTTTGACTTAGGCACCAAACCACCAAGGAGGAGAGACATGAGGCGCCTGAACAGTTTCGGATTCTGGTTGTGGTTTCCCCTGCTGCTCCTGGGGATTCTGACCTGGGGAGCGGCCACGGCGCAGGGCCAGGCCAAAGAGCCGGAAAAGCCGGCCGCGCCGGACCGCCTGAAGGACCTGGACAACCCCAAGGGCGAGATTAAGGTGGAGTTGACGGTGGACCGGGAAGACGCCACCTATAAGGTGGGGGACCAGATCGTCTTCACCTTCAGGACCAACAAGGATTGCCGCCTCACCCTCTTCAACGTGGGCACCAGCGGCAAGGTGCACGTCCTCTTTCCCAATGAACACCACAAAGACAATCTGGTGAAGGCCGGGACCGTCTACCGCATCCCGCCGGAAGGCGCCAAGTTTGTCTTTAAGGCCCAGGGGCCGGCTGGGGAAGACGTGGTCAAGGCCATCGCCACCCTGGAAAATGTGCCTCTGGTCAACGAGGCGAACCTGAAGCCGGCAGGCCCCTTCCAGGAAGTGGGAAAACCGGAAAAGGACATCGTCATCGGCATCCAAAGCGCGCTGAAGCCCGTGGATTTCAAGAAGTGGGCGGAAGCGGAGAAGGTGATCAAGATCGTGGAATAGAGCCCGTCACCCCACCAGACCCGGGGGCGCGCCGCCTGGGGGCGCCCCCGGGCGCCCGTCTGAGAGGATCCGGAACCATGCAGAGAGTCAGCCTCATATCCCTGGTCTTCGCCCTTCTCCTCGCCCTGACCGCCGTGCCCGTCCCGGGGGCCGAAAGACGGGCCCTGCTCATCGGCATCAATACGTATAAGAACCTCCCTTTCAAAGATCCAGTGTCAGGCAGGGAATTTTTTAATCTCAGCGGTCCGGTGAACGATGTCACCCTCATGCGGGAGATGTTGTCGTCGCAGTTTGCTTTCCGCCCCGGCGATATCAAGGTGCTGCTGAATGAACAGGCGACCCGCGCCCATATTTTGAAAACTTTTGAGGAATGGCTGATTCAGGGGAGCAAGCCCGGGGACCTGGTCTTCTTTTACTTTTCCGGTCACGGCACCCGGGTGCCGGATCTGGACGGCGATGAGGCGGACGGCTTTGACGAGGCGCTGTGCCCCCACGATTTCATTCCCCTGGCGCGGACTGTCCAGGAAACCAGAACCATCCTGGACGACGAATTGGGGGTGCTGCTGCGCCGCCTGTCCGGCCGGGAGGTGGTGGTTTTCATGGATTCCTGCCATGCCGGCGACATCACCCGGGGCTGGGGCGGCCAGGTGTACAGCCGGATGGAGCCGACGGCGGCCATCCAATCCCGGTTTCTCCCGGTAAATCTGCCTCAGGTGAGAGGCGGGAGCGTCAGGTGGCAGGGCAAGATGCAGATGGAGATCCCCTCCGGCCAGATCTACCTGGCCTCCTGCGCCGCCCATCAGACCGCGGTGGAGATGAACTTCGGCCACGGCCGCGGCGGAGCCATGACCTTCGCCTTCCTGGAGGCGCTGCGGGGGCAGCACCCGACGTACCGGCAGCTCTTCGAGCGCACCCGGAAGATTATCAAGGACGATTTCCGGCTCCCCCAGGACCCGGAGCTGATCCCGGAGAAGGGGGAACTCGTGGAGCGCCGGGTCTTTGTCCCCGCGGCGGCCGCGACCTTGGCCTCAAAGCCCGAACCCTCCCCGCCGCCCACGGCTTCGCCCCCGCCGCCGGCTCCCTCCCGCCCGCCAGAGGTCAAGACCCAATCCGTGCAGCTCAGGCTGGAAGCCCTGCCTGGAGCTGCGGCGGCCGAGCTGGACGGCCTGCGCCGCGCCCTGGCCGCGCTGTCCTATGTGGAAGTGGTGCAGGACGGCCGGTTTGACCGTATCCTGAAAGGCGAAGTGCGCCAGGGAGTCTTTCAGGTGCGGCTGCTCAATCCCCTGGGGGATGCGGCGCCGTTGCCTCCGGCCAAAAGCGGCGCCGAACTGGTTCAGGCCTTGGCCCCCCACCTGGAATATGCCTTCATCGTCAAGCAACTGACCCAGCTCCGCCAGCCCCGGCCGCCTTTCCGGGTGCAGCTCCGGGTGGCCGGAGAGCGCCGGGACTTCAGGCTGGGGGACAAGATCATCTACCAGGTGGAGTGCGAACGGAACTGCTATATCCTGCTGCTCAACCTGGACTCCCAGGGGAATTTCCAGGTGATCTTTCCCAACAAGTATTATCAGGACAATTTCGTCCGGGCCGGGACCATGGAAATCCCCGACGCCAAGATGCGGCGGCAGGACTTTGAAATCAAGTTCGGGCCCCCCGCTGGCGAAGAAACGGTGAAGGTCATCGCCACCACGGCGCGCCTGGACCTGACCAAACTCGGCCTGTCCAAGTTTCAGGAGCTGTTTCCAACGCTGAGGGGCCAGGCCCTGGCGCCCGCCTCCCCCACCCGGGGGCTGGCCAAGAACATCGTCTCGGAGCTGGTAGAGAAAAGCAAGCAGGAGGGCTTCCAATGGAGCGAAGATACGGTGGTGGTGCGGAGCCACCCGTGAAGAGGAGATTCCCCCGCAGGGCCCTGACGCTCCTGGTGCTGGGGGTGGCCCTGGGACTGGCCTCCCCGCTGGCCGCGGCGGACTGCGACCAGGCCAGGAATCTCTTCCGCCAGGCCCTGGACCTGGACTTCGGCGTGGAGAACATCCTCAAAAAAGAACAGTTATACCGCCGGGCCGTGGAGCTCTGCCCCACCTATGTCGAAGCCCACAACAACCTGGGGGACGTCTACGAGCACCAGGGGCGCTTTGACGAGGCCATCGCCCAATATAAGGAGGCCGTCCGCCTCAAGCCCGAGGCCCCGGAGCCCTACCTGGGGCTGGGGGACGTCTACTTCAAGACCAACCGCCACGAAGAGGCCCGCCGCTGGTATGAAGAGGGGAGAAAGCGGGGGGGGCAGGACCCGGAAACCGCGCGCAGGTCAAAGTTGGCCGCGGACATTAGCCGGGGCGGGGTGATCAAGGCGGACACCATCCGGGCGGCCCTGGAAAAGACCCGGGGCCGGGCTGAAGTGGTCAGTATAACAATCGGCCAGGGGCTCATCCCCTTTGACTACGACAAGGCGGAGCTCAAGCCCGAGGCGAAACCGCAGCTGGACGAGGTGGGCAAAGCCCTCAAGGCCCTGCTGGAGGGCAGCCGGGACATCGTCACGGTGGGGACGGCCCCCTCCTCCCTGGCCTTTGAGATCGCCGGCCACACCGACGTCCGGGGGTCCGATGTCTATAACCTGGACCTCTCCCGACGTCGGGTGGAGGCGGTGGTGGCCTATCTGGTGCAGCATTTCGCCATCCCCCGGGCCCGGCTGATCCCCCGGGGCTACGGCAAGCGCCGGGTCCTGTGTCCCGGCGGCGCCGACGAGGGCTGCCACGCCCTCAACCGCCGGGTGGAGATCGTGCGCACCGAATCGGTCCGGGAGGGGGGCGAAGTCCGCACCCGCTCGGCCGGGGCAAAGGTGGAAAAATCCGTGAAGATCGAGGCGGGCTTCTTTTACCTGGCCCAGGGCCGGGACATCGTCCAGGTCCTCACCGAAGACAGCCGTCTGCGCTCCCGGCAGGACAAGTATTTTGTCTTTTTCCGGCCTCGGCAGGATTGCTATGTGCACATCCTCCAGGAGGACGGCGCCGGCAAACTGGACCTGCTCTTCCCCCAGGCCGGGGG
Organism: Deltaproteobacteria bacterium; assembly: GCA_016874975.1. Classification (GTDB taxonomy): domain Bacteria; phylum Desulfobacterota; class Desulfobaccia; order Desulfobaccales; family 0-14-0-80-60-11; genus VGSQ01. The sequence continues at coordinate 27,337 of VGSQ01000025.1, read as the reverse complement.
GAGCGCCAAGGTCCTGGCCGGGCGGGATTACTGGCTGCCCGCCTTCGGCCGGGCCTTCACGCTGGATGATGTCAAAGGAGAGGAAAAACTTTATCTCCTGGCCTCCGCCCATTCTCTGGAAACCGCCCTGGCCGGGCTCCCCCTGGCCCAGCAGGTGCGGTCCGCGGTGGCCGCCTACCGGACCCGGGCCCTGCAGATCGTGCGGCCCGAGGGCGCGCTCGAGGCGGTCCCCGCCGCCCAGGTGACCGGCAGCCCCCAGGCGCCCCAGAAACTTAAGCCTCTCCTGGAACAACTCTCCGGCGAAGGCGCCTGGGTGAGGGTGGCGGCTTTCCAGCATGAGTAATGACAGGGGCACTTTGAAATGACGCAAATAGTATGCGCAACTAATTGATATGACTTATAGGCCCGGGTTTGAAACCTGCCCCTGGGAAGTGAACCTGGGACAGCAGCAGGTCGAGCAGGTTTACTTAGAGAGAGCGGCGTGGCAAGGAAAACCTTCATCGTTATTTTACTGCTGATGTTGAAGGCAGTGTGCCTGCCTGCAATAGGCGGTGTGGCTCATGCTCAGACTACTGCTCTGGAGGAAGCCGAATCATTAAATCAAAAGGCTATGAAGCTCTATGCCGCCGGACGCTACCAAGAGGCCCTACCCCTGTCCCAGCGGGCCTTGCAGATTTATGAGAAAAGAAAAGGTCATGAGCACCCCCACACCGCCGCAGCCCTTAATAACCTGGCCCAACTGTACCATGCCATGCGCGCCTATGACCAAGCCCTGCCTCTCTACCGTCGGGCCTTGCTCATCTGTGAAAAAGCCCTGGGGGCAGACCATCTCGAAACGGCCCATCCCCTCAACAGTCTTGGTAGGCTTTACGATGATATGGGCGCCTATGAGAAGGCATTGCCCCTTCTGCGGCGGGCCCTGGCCATCAGGGAAAAGGTCCTGGGCCCAGAACACCCGGACACCACCACCAGCCTCAACAACCTGGGTGAACTGTACAAGGCCATGGGCGCTTATGAGAAGGCACTACCCCTTCTCCGGCATGCCCTGGCCATCAAAGAAAAAGTCCTTGGTCCTGAGGACCCGGGCATTGCTACCAGTCTCAACAACCTGGCTGGCCTGTACAAGGCCATGGGCGCCTATGAGAAGGCATTGCCCCTTCTGCGGCGGGCCCTGGCCATCAGGGAAAAGGTCCTGGGTCTGGAACACCCCGACACCGCCACCAGTCTCAACAACCTGGGACTGCTTTATAAGGAAATGGGCGCTTATGAGAAGGCCCTTCCCCATTATCGGCGGGCCCTGGCCATCAAAGAAAAAGTCCTTGGTCCTGAGGACCCGGGCATTGCTACCAGTCTCAACAACCTGGCTGGCCTGTACAAGGCCATGGGCGTCTATGAGAAGGCACTGCCCCTTCTACTGCGGGCCCTGGCCATCAAGGAAAAGGTCCTGGGTCCGGAACACCCCGACACCGCCACCAGTCTCAACAACCTGGCTGTATTGTACGAGGCCATGGGGGCTTATGAGAAGGCACTGCCCCTGTACCGGCGGGCCCTGGCCATCCGGGAAAAAGTCCTGGGTCCAGAGCACCCCGACACCGCCAACAGCCTCGACAACCTAGCTGGGCTTTACAACGATATGGGGGCCTATGACCAGGCCCTGCCCCTCTACCGGCGGGCCCTGGCAATCAAGGAAAAGGTCCTGGGTCCGGAACACCCCGGAACAGCCCTCAGTCTTAGTAATCTCGCCATGCTTTATCAGGAAATGGGCTACTATGACCAGGCCCTGCCCCTGCACCGGCGGGCTCTGGCCATCAGGGAAAAGGCCCTAGGCCAGGACCACCCACACACCGCCCTCAGCCTTAATAATTTTGGCGGGTTTTACAACTGCATCGGCGCCTATGACCAGGCCCTGCCCCTGTACCGTCGTGCCTTGTCCATCAGGGAAAAATTCCTGGGCTCGGAGCACTCCCATACCATTGGCACCCTCAATAATCTCGCTTGCTTACATTTATCCCGCCAGGAATACCAGGAAGCCGAAGCTCTCTTCCAGCGCAGTAATTCCAAAGTGGGACTTGTGGCTCTTTATCTGGCCACCGGGCGATTCCAGGCTGCCCTGGAGTTGCTGGAAAAAATTCAACCGTCCTGGCGTGCTGTTCCAGGATATCAGGTCCAATTTGCCACCCAACAGGGGCAGGCCCTGGCCGGAGTAGGCCGGCGGGGGGAGGCGGCGGCCCAGCTTTTCGCCGCCACCCAGGGTATTGAAAACCTGAGAAGGCGGGTCACCGGCCCCCGCACCGGCTTTTTCCAGGTGAAGGAGCACCGACTGGCCTACCTCTGGCTAACCGCGGTCCTGGGGGACATGTCCATCCGGGGGGAACCCCTGCCTCCGGCACTGGAAAAATTCGGCCCCCAGACCGGGGCCGCGGCCTTCTATTTCGCCGAAGCCACCAAGGGGCGGGTGCTGCTGGAGGAGATGGCCGCGGCCGCGGCCCGGGGCGGCCTGGGCCAAATCCCCCCGGACCTGGCCCAAAAAGAGCAGGGCCTGCTGGACCGTCTGGGGGCATTGGAGGCCAACTGGGAGAAGCACTACACACAGGGGGAAGAGGTGGTGGCCAATTTCAGGAAGCAGCGGGAGGAATTGCAAAAGCAACTGGACGCGCTGGTGGCGGAACTCAGGCAGAAATACCCCCGCTATGCGGCCCTGAAATATCCCCGGCCCCTCAAGCCCCAGGAGATTCCCCTGAAACCCCAGGAGGTGCTCCTGGAATACGCCCTGGGGGAGAAATCATGTTACCTCTTCCGGGTGGAGCCCGGGGGGCGGACGCAGGTCTATGCCATTCCCCTGGGCCAGGAAGAGCTGGGCAAACTGGTCAATGACTTCATCGCCCCCCTGCAGAGCCAACACACCTGTCAGGATTTCAACCCCGCCCAGGGGCGGAAGCTCTACGAAATGCTCCTGGCCCCGGCCCTCAAGGATTTGGCCCCGGAAAAGCGGCTCATCATCGTGCCCGACGGCATTCTGGGCCTGCTGCCCTTCGAGGCCCTGGTAGTCCAGGCCGGGAAGGATGCGGGGGACACCCGCTTCGTGGGGGACGAGCGCCTCCTCACCTACTCCCAGTCCGCCGCCATCCTGGCCCTGAACCGGGTGCTGGCCGCGTCCCAGGCGAAAAAGCCCCTCTTTGCCCTGGGGAATCCCATTTACAGCGATCATGACCCCCGCTATCTGGCCCATAAGGCGGGGAAACCGGCGCCGGTGCTGACCGCCCAGGCCGCGCCCCAATACGCCTTCCGGGCCCTGGCCACCCGCCGGGAATGGGGCAAAACCACGTCGGACGATAAGCAAGGGAAGGAATTGAGCTATCCCCCCCTGGGGGAGACGGAAAACGAGGTCCGGGCCATCGCCGGGCTGTTCGGCGTGAAGCCCGAGCCGCCGGATATTCTGCTGAACCTGGCAGCCAGCGAGACCCGCCTGCGGCAGGCGCCCTTACAAACATACCGCTACCTCCACTTCGCCACCCACGGCGACCTGGCCGGCAAGGTGCAGGGCATCAACGAGCCCTTTATCCTCCTGGGGCAGGTGGAAAATCAGGACCAGGACAACGGCTTTCTCACCCTGAGCAAGGTCCTGGGCCTGAAGCTGGATGCTGATATGGTAGTCCTCTCGGCCTGCCTCACCGGCCGGGGCAAAGTCATGGAGGGGGAGGGGGTGGCCCACCTGGCCCGGGCCTTCCAGCAGGCCGGGGCCCGCAGCGTGGTGGTGAGCCTCTGGGAGGTGGCCGATGCGCCCGCGGTGGAATACATGGTGACCTTCTACACCCACCTCAAGGCCGGGAAAGGGCGGGCCGAGGCCCTGCGCCTGGCCCGGCAGCACATGAAAACCAAATACCCCAACCCCTACCACTGGGCCCCCTTCATCCTGCACGGGGAGGGGTGACAGACTGGATCCAAGAAAAACCGGTTCCTGAGCCTTGACAAGAGCAATAGAGATAAGCATTTCAGCCACGGCAAGATGAGGAGGAAGCCCGGCAAGCCGGTAACTGATTATGAAGAGAATTCTTCTCCCCCTGGTGATAGGCCTAACTCTCGTTTTGGCTGTGATATTTTTTTTCTGGAAGGGGATCTTTTTCGGTATCGGATGGCTTGGGGAGAGAACCCTGAGGGGCCAATCCCGGGACCCAGAACTACGGACCGTGGTGAACTGCACCCCAGGGCGCCATGTCTACCATTTCCGCATAAGTCCGGACGGAAATTTCGTAGCTGCAGGAACGGATGAAGGGGAGGTCTTTATCTGGAACATGACAGGCGGCAAACTTATCCGAACCTTCCGGGGCTTGCTCCCTGAATGGAGCCCCGATGGCCGGTTACTGGCAGTGGGGAATAAACAGGGTGATATCCAGATATGGGGAGTCGTCAGCGGCAAGTTGGCCGCCACCCTTAAATCTAAGGGCAGTGCCGGGCCGGACTCCCTTCAATGGAGCTCTGACGGCCGGCATCTTGCCGTGGCTGCAGGAGACCAGGTCCATATCTTTAGCTGGCCAGACGCCAGATTGGTCACGTCCCTGTCCGGGACGGGCGGCGAGATGAAATGCCTGGCCTGGAAAGCTGACAGTAAGATATTGGCCTCCGGTGGCAGGGAGGGAATGGTTGCCCTCTGGAATGTGGCAGACGGCAAGTTGCTGAGAAAAATCCCCCTGGGAGATGGGAGGGGGGAAGTGCACGCCCTGTCCTGGAGTCCAAAAGGGAGCTTACTGGCCGGAAGTGCCGGGAATGCACGCTGCGTGTCGGTTTGGGATGCCGATAGCGGCAGACTGTACAAAACGTTAAACACCCGCAGGGACGTCCTGGCCCTGTGCTGGAGTCCGGACGGCAAATCCCTGGCCGCCGGGGGCGCCCGCTTCCTGAGTCTCCGGGAGGTGCTCGAGGGTGACGACGGGCAAACGGCAACCTTTTCCCAAGGAGTTATTGTTGCCGTCCAGTGGTCCGCAACCTGCAGATATATTGCCCATGCAGGAGACAGCCTCACCTTTGGGCAGGCGGATAGGACTGACCCGTTGGCGACATGCGAGCTTTCCTTACCTAATGATAATTTCATCATAAAACACAGTCCCGACGGCAAACAACTGGCAGTGGTGAAAGGAGACCCGGGCCTCTACAGCACTCTTTATCTCTGGCACTGGCCGGAAGTCAGAATAATAGAGCGGATAAAAGGCGGCAGATCAATTGGTTGGAGCCACGATGGGAGCATGGCTGATGTCTATTATCGTGATATCGCAGATGATAAAAAGTCTGGCGCTATTCTCTTGGATACAGCTTACCAACGTAACGTTGCATTATTAAAAAACATTAGGGGGTGTCATTGGAGTCCTGTTAGCAGTATTTTTGCAGCAATAAATAATGGCAACGTGCACATATGGGATGGGAAGAGACAGACACTACTCCGCACTCTGCAAGGGAAAGAGGGTCTCATTCAAACATTGACTTGGAGTCCTGATGGAAAATTCATAGCCGCCGGCTATTTTAAGGGGGGTATCTGCATCTGGGAGGTGGCCAGCGGCAAACTCAGCAAGACCCTGGAAACCCGACTGGCAATCCCTGTAACCGGCTGGTATCCCACTATGGGGTGGAGTCCTGAAGGTAAATTCCTGGCGGCCCAGGATCCATACAAGAGGACCTCCCTGTGGCAGGTGGCAACCGGAAAACTCTTGCAGACCTGGGACAATCCCGAAATAGAACTGCTCTCCCCTTTCCGGTGGAGTTCCGCGGGCGAGTTGTTGGGTTTCCGGTATTGGGGCAAGTCCTACCAGGTGATGGAGATGTCCACCGGCCGGATAATACAACGTCTGGAACCCATCCAGGCAGGGAACCAGGCAGGGAAACTGTCTTCTCTGGGCTTAAGCCCCGCCGGCAAATACTATATAGGTGTCACCAAGAATCATGATGAACATTTGTACCTATGGGATGGGCCATCCGGCAAATTTAGAGGTGAGTTCCAGGTTTCGGGGAAGTTTTATCCCTATAGTGTGAGTCCGGACGATGCTCATCTGGCCTGCAGCGATGAGGGCGGCGAGGTGATCCTGAAAAGCCTGGCCACCGGTGAGGAGTTGGTGCGGCTTTTCCACTTTGAAGACGCCGGGGTGGCCGTCACCCCCCAGGGGTATTTTTCCGGTTCGGGCAACTATGCCAGTTACATTCACTTTGTGAAAGGCATGGAGGTTTACGATTACGTCGCCTTTGCCGAGAAATTCCACCATCCTGAGCGGGTGAGGGAAAATCTCCTGAAGGGCAGATGATGATCTGAAAGACCATAGCAAGGCAGGACGGGATTTCCAGAAGCGAGGCATCATGAAAGCAACGCTCTCACCAAAGTTCCTGAGATGGTTTTTCTTCTGGGTGGCGCTTTGGGGGGTGAGCCCCGGCGGACTTGAAGTACTCTCTTCCGGCCGGTGCCATGCCATGACCATCTTTTCCACCGTGCCTGCGGAACAGTCTCCCTCCGACCAGGACTTCCGCACCACTGTCAATGCCGGTCATAGCAATCCCATCGGCTCCATTGCCTGGAGTCGGGATGGAAAATTTCTGGCCACGGGTGGCTCTGACATCCGTATCTGGGAGGCTGACGGGGGGAAATTAATCAAGGTCCTACGCGAGGAAACCGAGAGAGTGAAACTCGTTTCCTGGAGCCCAGACGGGAAGTTCCTGGCAGCCGTGAGTGTGGCGTCTGAATCAACAGGTGAAGCCATCATGGTGCGTCTCTGGGACCTCAAAAAGGGGGTGGCCTGGAAGAACATCAAAGCTTTTCAGTCACCCCGCGAGCACTTTAAGTACGATCAGATCGTTTCCTGGAGCCCGGATGGCAGGTCTTTGGCTTACCTGGCCGGCGCCAACCAAATCCGCATCCTGGACGTGGCCGCCGACAATGATAAGCCATCCCATAAGGTGGAAGGACTGGAGGCGGAAGGAGCCGAAATAACGTCTCTGAGCTGGAGTCCTGACGGGAATGTCCTGGCCACCGGGTCAACGAAGCAATTCGTCTATCTTTGGAATCTCCCCACTCCCAGGAAATCACGCGTCCTGCAAACGCCTTTTACCGGAGGAGTCAGGTCCCTTGCCTGGAGTCCCCGGGGTGACCTGTTGGCAGCCGCCGGAAAGAGCCTCGCCGTGTGGGAGGCCGCCAGCGGCAAGCTGACGCAGGTATTGGGACAAGACCAGGGCTGGGGGCAGGTCAACTGGAGCCCCGACGGACGTTTTCTCATGGGAAATGATGGGGATATCCACCTATGGGAGGCTCGGGGAGGCGTTTTGTTTGGGGTCCTGAAAAAATTCCGATTCGGCTATGCAGAAATGACCTGGAGCCCGGATAGTCAAAAGATTGCCACCTGCGGTGAGGACATCCGCCTCTGGGAAGTGGCTGACGGCAGGGTGAAAAAGGTCATCGACAGATACTATCCCACCACCCGACAGGTGCAGTGGAGTCCGGACGGACGCTTCATCCTGATGGCCGGCCTGGAGGAACTGATCGTCTGGGAAGCCCGAGCCGGACGCAAAGCAAAGCATTTTGACAATCTTTACAGTTACGTGGGAAGCATTCATTGGAACCCGGACAGAAAATCCGTCGCCTGGTCATCCGCGTACGAGGAAATGGCCCAGACCTGCATCTGGGATGTGGAAAAGAACACCTTGAAGAAATTCCGCGCCATCGGCCCGGTATGGAGCCCGGATGGACAGAAAATCGCCGCTCTTTTCGACGACGACGGGGGTTACGGCGTGGGGCGCATCAGAATCTGGGAGGCGAAGAACGGCAAGCTGATCCTGACTCTGGGAGAGTCCAAAAGTCTCATATCAGCTTACAGTTGGAGCCCTGACGGCCGTTTCCTCGCCGCTGCCTGCGGAAAGGAAACCATCCGCATCTGGGACACGAAAAACGGGCAACTCCGGCGGGAGTTAATAGGGGATGACAATAATGTCAGATATGTAGTCTGGACGAGGGACGGAAGATATCTCATTTCCGGTGGGAGTCGTGAGTTCAAAGGTCAGGAACATACCGTGCGTGTCTGGGACATAACATCCGGAACCTTGTTCAAGATGCTGGACGGCCACAAGGAACAGATTTCTTCGCTATCTTTAAGTTCTGATGGCAAATTTCTTGCTACCGGCAGTGATGACGGGCTGGTGCAGATCTGGGAGACCTATGGTTTTACGAGGCATCGAAGCATCAAAGAGAAATGTTCGCCCTCCCTTTACTGGAGCCCCGATGGCAGATACCTGGCCGCTCGCAGCGGCAGTGCATCTGGTTGTACGGCCCAAGGGGTCAGAATTTGGGAGATAAGCCGCGGCACTCTGCGGGTCACCCTGGCGGACGGCCAGGGGGAGAAGGTGCGCAGCGTCAGCTGGAGTCCTGATGGCAGACACCTCGTCACCGGCGTCGAAGAGGGCATTCTTTCCGTGTGGGACGTGGAGGCCGGCAAAGTTTTGGCCCAATTCTATGCCTTTCAGGATTCTTCTGTTTCCGTGATTCCCGAAGGCTTTTTTAACGGCAGCGGACATTTTGACCGCCGGGTGCATTTTGTCAGGGATATGGAGGCCTTTGACTTCAACCGGTTCTACGATGCCTTTTATCGCCCGGACCTGGTGGAAAAGAAACTGCAGGGTGAAGATATCTCGAAAGAGATGCGGGGCTTGAATCTCACCGAGGCCCTGCAACACCCCCCGCCGAAAGTGGAAATCCTGGCTCCCCAGGAAGGACAGGAGGTCAGCGCCCGGGAGGTGACGGTGAAGGTAAAGGTGCAGGACACCGGGGGTCAGATCGGCGACATCCGGCTGCTGCACAACGGCAAGTTGGTGGAGTCCCTGGGGGTCTACCGGCTGGCCCGGGAGGAGGGCCCGGCCGCGGTGGACCTGGCCAGGGCCGGGGAGGCTGATCACGGGATTGGCCGGCGCGGGGTGGCGCTGCGCCGGGTCACCATCGACCCCAAGGCGGTGCAGTCAACCCCCTTTCAGCCCCAAAAAGGCGCCGTGACCAAGGAATACCGGGTCACCCTGGTCAGCGGAGAGAACACTCTCACGGCCTGCGCCTTCAACGGCCCCAACACGGTGATGAGCGAAATGGTGAGCGTCCGGGTGGCGTGCCGGGCTCCGGCCCGGCCCCCGGAACTCTACGTGCTGGCGGTAGGGCTCAACACCTTCGCCCAGGCCGGGCTGCCCCATCTGAAGTTTGCCGTCAAGGATGCCCGGGACTTGGCCGACCTGTTGGGCCAGGCGGGAAAACCCCTCTATCACAAGATCCACCTGAAGGTCCTGCTGGAGGAGGAGGCCACCAAGGCCAATATCCTGCAGGCCGCCCAGGAAATGGGGCGCCAGATGTGGCCGGAGGATGTGCTGGTGGTGAACGTCGCCACCCATGGCCGGGCCGACGGCTACCGCTATTATCTTTTCACCCATGCGCCGCCCGGGGCCGACGCCTCCCAGGGCGTGCTCACCTCCCCGGAACTGATGGAGCTCTCCAAGGCCTGCCGGGCCCTGAAACAGGTGTGGTTCCTGGACACCTGCCAGGCCGGAGGCATCAAGGGCGCCATGACCCCCCTCTATGACGGTCGGGTGTCGGTGCTGGCCAAGTCCCTGGGGATGCACGTCCTGGCCGGGGCCGGATCCGAACAGGCCGCCCGGGACGACTACCAGGGGAACGGGCTCTTCACCCATTTTCTCCTGAAGGGCCTCAGGGGTGCGGCGGACGCCAACCAGGACGGGCGCATCCAGGTGCAGGAACTGGGCGCTTACCTCAACCGGATGGTGGGAGAGGCCTCCCGGGGCGATCAGGTGCCCTTCATCCGCACCTTCGGGGAGGACCTGCCCCTGGCCCAGGTGGCACGGTAGCGGTCCTGCCGGGTCCGGGCAGAACATTTTCCGGGAACGATTTCGCCTCGAGACCGTCTTATCATCAGGGGTAGGTGTTCGAACTCCACGGTGGCAAGAGCCGGCGGCAAGGAGGTTCCCATGAAGCTGGCATCTGGTCCTGCTTTATCGGCGCCGGAGATCGGGAGAGAGAGGCTGTGGATGTTAGCCGGCCTAGTTCTGGCGTCGGCCTTGGTCATGGTTGCCTGCCTCTCCCGGGACCCGTGCCACCAGGCCCGGGAGCACTGCCGGCAAGCCGCCCGGTTGAGTGTCAGCCAGGCCGATCTCTTCAAGAAGGAGCAGCTTTACCGGAAGGCGCTGGAGCTCTGCCCTAAGCTGGCCGAAGCCCACTATGAACTGGCCATCGTCCTGGAAAGGCAGGGCCGCTACCCCGGGGCCGTCGTCCATTATCAAGAGGCCATCCGGTTGCAGCCCAAGGAGGCTCAGGCCTATTTCGCCCTGGCCAACCTTTTGGCCAGGACCAACCGCCCCCGGGAAGCCGCGGAGATGTACGAGGCAGGCCTGCAGAGAAAGCCGGAGGATAAGCCCGCCCGCCGGAGACTGGCCGACGTCAAAGAGATGGGCAGGGGGAGCCTCATCAAGGCGGAGGTCATCGAGCGCTCCATCGGCCCCCTGGCCCGGGGGGTGGGGGGCCAGGTGTCCCTCACCCTGGGGGAAAAGCTCATCCCCTTTGACTTCAACAGATACGACATCCGGCCCGACGCCCGCCCCCAGTTGGACGAGCTGGGCAAAGCCCTCAAGAACATTTATGGCGGCTCCCGGGATATCGTCATCGCCGGCGCCGGCCCCCAGTTTTACGAAATTGCCGGCCACACCGACGTCCGGGGCACCGACGCCTACAACCTCTGGCTCTCCCGGAAGCGGGCCGAGGCCGTGGTGGACTACCTGCGCCGGCATTTCGCCCTGCCCCGGGAGCGCCTCATCGCCAAGGGCTACGGCAAGCGGCGGCGTCTGTGCACCACCGGGCCGGATGAGGGCTGCCACGCCCTCAACCGCCGGGTGGAGATCATCCGGCTGGCGCCGGGCTCCCAGGTGGCCCAGCGGGGCTCCGGCTCCCCGGCCGAGGGCGGTCTGGAGAGCTCGGTGCACCTGGAGGCGGGGTTCTTCTTCCTGCGGCCGGAGGGGGAGGAGGTGGCCGTGCTGCAGGAGGACAGCCGCCTGCGCTCCGGCCGGGACAAGTATTTCATCTTCTTCCGGCCCCGGCAGGACTGCTATGTCTATGTTTTACAGGAAGACTCTCGGGGAAAGCTGGACCTGCTTTTCCCCAAGGCCGGGGAAAGTGCGAAGGTTCTGGCCGGGCGGGATTACTGGCTGCCGGGCTTCGGCCGGGCCTTCACGCTGGATGAGGTCAAAGGCGAGGAGAAGCTTTATCTCCTGGCCTCGGCCCATCCCCTGGACACCACACTGGCCGGTCTCTCCCCGGCCCAACAGGTGCGGTCCGCGGTGAGTGCCTACCGGACCCGGGCCTTGCAGATCGTGCGGCCCGAGGGCGCGCCCGACGCGGTCCCCGCGGCCCAGGTAACCGGCAGCCCCCAGGCTTCCCAAAAACTCACGCCCCTCCTGGAACAACTCTCCGGCGAAGGCGCCTGGGTGCGGGTGGTGGCTTTTCGGCATGAGTAAGATTGACGCAGGTGGTTTGCAGCACTGGGCGTTTATTACTCGAGAGGTGGCCGATGAAAAAAATCATGGTTTTTTGTACCCTTCTGATCTGTCTCCTCTTTCTGACCTCGGCTTGGAGCCAAACCAAGGAAGCTAAGGACCCAGATGCACTAAATTTACAGGTAAAACAATTACTGGAGGCCGGTCGTTTTCAGGAGGCCCTGCCCCTGGCGCAGCATGCCTTGCAGATCGCCGAAAAGACCCATGGGACGAATCACTTTGCCACCTCCACCGCCCTCAACAACCTGGCCTCGGCTTATCGCCTCCTGGGCAACCTTGACAAAGCTTTGCCTCACGCCCAGCGGGCCCTTAAGGTCAGGGAAAGCGTCCTCGGGCCGGAACATCTCCACACCGCCCTCACCCTTCACAACCTGTCATTAATTTATGTGTCCATGGGCTCTTTTGACAAGGCCCTGCCCTTGGCCCAGAAGGCCTTGAAAATCTATGAAAAATCTAGGACAGAAGCTGGCCCCACTTACCACATATTGAGAAACCTGGCCTGGATTTATCAGAATTTGCGGGAGTATGAGAAAGCGCGTGACCTCTATCAAATGGCTCTGTTCATCGCTGAGAGGGCCTTTGGTCCCCACCACCTTAAAACCGAAGCCGTTAAAGGGGACCTGCTGGCGGTTCAATTGGTCCTCTCCATGCTGGATAAAAAGAAAAGTAAAAATAGAGAGATAGACGATTTAGTGGAGATAGATAAGAAAATTATCCAATTATACGATGCGGGCCGCTACCAAGAGGCGCTACCTCTGTGCCATCAGTCCCTGCAGATGAAAGAGAAGGCCTTGGGGGCGGATCACCCTCTGGTTGCGGCCAGCCTGATCAATGCAGCCTTGATATATAAATCGATGGGTTATTATTCTGAGGCCAAAGTCAACTACGAGAAGGCGTTGCAAATCTTAAAAAGATCTCCGGAGCCAGAGGCCCATGCCACAGCTATGGCGATGGACAACATGGCTAATCTCTATCAAGAGATCGGGAATTTTGACCTGGCTCTGCCTCTCTATCGAAGTGCTTTGGAGTATTTTGAAAGCAAACTGGGGCCTGACCACCTTGACACTGCCACAGCCCTCAACAACCTGGCCCAACTGTACCGGGCCATGGGTGCACCTGAGAAGGCCATTCCCCTCTTCCGCCGGGCTCTGACCATCACCGCAAAGGTGCGGGGGCCGGAAGATCGCTCCACCAGAACCATATGCAACAACTTAGGATTCCTTTACCTGACCCGGAAAGAATACGTCAAGGCCGAGTCACTTTTTAAGAAGGGAAAGTCAAAAACTGGCCTGGTGGAGATCCGGCTGGCAACCCAAAGGCCGGCCGAAGCCCTGACTTTACTGCAGGGCCTGACCCCTTCCTGGAAAGATACTCTTATTTACCAGGCGGAGTATCATACCCAACTGGGTCTGGCCCTGAGCGGGCTGGGACGCCAGGGTGAGGCGACCGAAGCCTTGCTGCAGGCTGTGGTCGTCATCGAGACCCTGCGTCAGCGCATAAAAGCAGGAGAGCGGGGCGGTTTTTTCCAGGCCGCGGGAGCGCGCGGCCATCTGCGTGCCTACCGGGGTTTGGTGGCCACCCTGGCAGCCCTGTACCAGAAGGGGGCTACCATCCCCAAGGCATTGCAGCCCTATGGCCCCGACGCTCCCGCGGCGGGTTTCTATTTTGCCGAGGCCACCAAGGGGCGGGTGTTGCTGGAGGAGATGGCTGCGGCCGCGCGGCGCCACGGCTTGGGCGAGATTCCCCCGGAGCTGGCGAAGAAAGAGCAGGACCTGGTGGATCGCCTGGGGGCCCTGGAGGCCAACTGGGAGAAGCACCATACCCAGGGCGAGAAAGTCCTGGCCGATTACCGGAAGCAGCGGGAGGAATTGCAGCAACAACTTGATGAAGTGGTGGCCGAGCTGCGGCAAAAATATCCCCGCTATGCCGCCCTGAAATACCCCCGGCCCCTGAAGCCCCCGGAACTTCCGATGAAGGCCAATGAGGTGCTCCTGGAATACGCCCTGGGGGAGAAATCATGTTACCTCTTCCGGGTGGAGCCGGGGGGGCGCACCCAGGTCTATGCCATTCCCCTGGGACAGGAAGAGCTGGGCAAACTGGTCAACGAGTTCATCGCCCCCCTGCAGAGCCAACACACCTGTCAGGATTTCAGTCCCGCCCAGGGCCGGAAGCTCTATGAACTGCTGCTGGCCCCGGCCCTCAAGGACCTCTCCCCGGAAAAGCGGCTCATCATCGTGCCCGACGGCATCCTGGGGCTCCTCCCCTTTGAGGCCCTGGTGGTTCAGGCCGGGAAGGATGCCGCGGACACCCGGTTCGTGGGGGACGAGCGGCTTATTACCTACTCCCAGTCCGCCGCCATCCTGGCCCTGAACCGGCTGCTGGCCGCGTCCCAGGCGAAAAAGCCCCTCTTTGCCCTGGGGAATCCCATTTACAGCGATCAGGACCCCCGCTATCTGGCCCATAAAGCGGGGAAGCCGGCGCCGGTATTGAGCGCCCAGGCCGCGCCCCAGGCCGCCTTCCGGGCCCTGGCCACCCGCCGGGAGTGGGGCAAGACCAGTGGTGATGACAAGGAGGGGAAGGAACTGAGCTACCTGCCCTTGCCGGCCACCGAGACCGAGGTTCTGGCCATCGCCAAACTCTTCGGCGTGAAGCCCGAGCCGCCGGATATTTTGCTGAACCAGGCGGCCAACGAGACCCGCCTGCGGCAGGCGCCATTACCCAAATACCGCTACCTCCACTTCGCCACCCACGGGGACCTGCCCGGCAAGGTGCAGGGGATCAACGAGCCTTTCATTCTCCTGGGCCAGGTGGAAAATCAGGACCAGGACAACGGCTTCCTGACCCTGAGCAAGGTCCTGGGCCTCAAGCTGGACGCAGACCTGGTGGTGCTCTCCGCCTGCCTCACCGGCCGGGGGAAGGTCATGGAGGGGGAGGGGGTGGCCCACATGGCCCGGGCCTTCCAGCAGGCCGGGGCCCGGAGCGTGGTGGTGAGCCTCTGGGAGGTGGCCGACGCGCCCGCGGTGGAATACATGGTGGCCTTCTACACCCACCTCAAGGCCGGCAAACCCCGCTCCGAAGCCCTGCGCCTGGCCCGCCAGCAATTAAAGTCAAAATACCCCAACCCCTACTACTGGGCCCCCTTCATCCTGCACGGGGAGGGGTGATAAACATTGGTGATCTATTGTGTCCACGGGAAGTAAATGGACACTTTATAGTTAGCAGACAAGATAGTTTTTAAAAATTAACAACAAAAGGAGTGAATAAAAAATGAAAAAAAACGTATTGATAAATATCTTATTTATTACAAGCATTTGCTTCTACCATCAAATAGTTTACTCTGATGATGCTTTAACATATTTAAGAAAAGGAAATGTGTATTTAAAATTAGGACGGGTTGAAGAAGCGGTAGAAGCCTATGAACAATCGATTCGTCTGGACTCTAATCAAGCTGAAGCATTTATTGGATTAGGTGGCGCATATAGCTTACTGGATAGGAATGAAGAGGCAATACCCGCCTTTTTACGGGGCATTAAACTCAAGCCCAATGATGCCAAGGCTCATGCCGGATTAGGAGCGGTGTACGCCAGATGCAAACGCTGGAAGGCAGCGGCACAGGCATTCCAGCAGGCAGTGAAACTCAACCCTGATTACGTCATCGCTCATGTTGCCTTGGCGGACATTTACATGATCCTGAGGCAATTTCAGAAAGCCAAAAAATCTTACTCTGAGGCAATCCGCTTGGAACCTGATAATTTCCAGGCTTATATCGGGTTGGCGGTTGCCTTGGGCGCCTTGGGCGAACATAATAACGCTCTTCAGTACTATCTGGAGGCAGTTAAACTAAGACCAGATGATTTTCAAGCCCAATTTGGACTGGGTGTAGCGAATTTGAGACTCGCGCGTTGGCAGGAGGCCAAAAGAGCGTTTGAAAAGGCGGTACGGATTAAACCCAACGATGTTGGAGCCCAATACAATCTTGGAGTAGCCTATTTAAAACTTGGCGACCGAAAATCAGCCAGACAGCAATATGAAATACTCAAGAATCTGGATAAGAATGAGGCCGACGAGCTTCTCCGTTATCTTAATAAATAATAAAGATTATATACGAAGTATTAACAAAGCATTCATAACAATTACGTTATCTAATAACCACAAGGAGAGGAATATTATATGCTTTATCTCTGTTTTTTATATTTTCTAGTCTTTTTTGCACCTGAGATATCTTTGGCTGATGAACAGGTTGTCACTGTATTGCAGCGAGGCCATGATGTAAATTGTTTATCTGTCAGTCCCGATGGTTTACTGCTGGCTACCGGCAGCGAAGACGGCACGATAAAAATTTGGCTGACAGCAGACGGCAGGCTGGTAAGAGATATCAGTGCTGGCGGACATGTTGCCAGCATTAGTTTTGCTCCAAAGAACAATGTTATGGCAGCATCTTCTGGCCGCTCTCTGAAGTTTTGGGACGTGAACACGGGGAAGTTACTTAATAATATTGATAATTCCATCGGATATTTCTCTTCGTTTTCCCACCTGGGTTTTTCCCCTGATGGAAATTATGTGGTGGGAACCTGTAAGGATATCTACACCGCCATGGTATGGAATCTTAAGGCCGGTGACGTGGTGAAAAAATACGACGATACCGGTGAATTGGTATGCCTTTCCCCGGATGAAAAATATATGGCCACCGGGGGGAAAAGAAACGGTCTAAGATTATGGCATTTTCTCACGGACAGGATCCAGTGGCAGAGAATGGATAAAAGATGGATGTATTATTCCGTACGATTTTCTCCAGATGGAAAATATCTGGTTGCAGGAGTCGGGATCAAAGCCAATGATGATGAAATGGAAAAATTTACCGGAATGGAAAAAATCAGCCATTACAAACTCATATTTTTGGAAGTTGCAACAGGTAAAATAACAAATGAAATTGATGTGCCAGGAATTGTTCATTCTATTGTGTTTTCCCAAAATAAAAAGCACCTGGCTATCAGTGTTGGACCTTTAGGAAATATATTCTTGATAAGTTTCCCCAAATGGGAAATTATTAATAATGTGAATATATCAGGAAGATATCTGTGGTTTGTCGGAGAGCAACATCTAGTAGCCTGTCATCATGGGCCGCGCATTGATATCGTTGATTTGTCTCAAAACAAAATATTCAGATCAATTGAATCACATCTCTTAGGATGGCCATTAGATGAAAAACAAAAGACTCGGATTGGAAACATAGAACAAGTTATATCACCTTGCGGTAAGTATATCGCCACTTATAAACATGGTGAGATATTAGTAATTAATATTAACAATTCCAATACTACAAAAATAAAATCCGAAGAAATTGCATTATCATATGGCGTAAGAGCTTTGGTATTTTCCCATGACTCTAAATACTTAGCTGCTATTAACAAAAGAGGAGCGCAGATTTGGGAGATGCCATTAGGTACGATATACAAAACAAACGAAGCGTTTAAAGGATTGCAAGTTTCAGATGATAATTTTTGGTTGGCTAGGATGATTACTTTTTCACCAGATGGAAATTATTTGGGGATTGTGAAAGATCGGACAGTCGAGTTCTGGGAAATATCCACAGGGAAGCTCTGGCAAAAAATTGTTCTTTCTCAAGAGAAAACAGGACACATTATCCATCTCAGCTTTTCACCTCAGGAAGACTTGATGGTAGCTGATATGGATGTACTTGGAACCGAAGGGTCACATATCTTATTTTTAGTAAATTGGAAGACCGGGAATGTGCTGAAAGAAATTAAAAAAGATGCGAGATCAGGAAGTTATATCCATCATGCGGTTTTCTCTGCAAATGGAAAAATCTTAGCATGGGAAGATGACAGGATCATTAGTCTCAGAGAAGCGCAAACCTTACAAAGAATAAAAAACCTAGACACCAATTTCCCTTATTTTTTTAAAACTATAGTCTTTTCTCCAGATAGCAAATATCTTGCTGCAGCACATCAGCGGCAGATTTATTTATGGGAAGTTGGCACCGGCAAAAAAATCGAGCCCATTTCCCATCCTGAAGGTGATTATTTTCGTGCCCTTGCCTTTTCAACCGACGGCAAGAGGTTGATTGGGGTTGGCATTCAGTACTGCAACACTATTTGGGATATAGCAGATATGAATAAATTAAGAATTGTCGGGAAAAATTATATTTTTCCTGAGGCTACTCTTACTGTTACACCCGAAGGATTATTTTGCGGGGCGGGGGATTTTAACAAATTCATTCACTTCAGCCGCGGGTTAAAAATCTATGACTTTAATCAATTCTACGATGTCTTTTACCGCCCGGATCTAGTGGAGAAGAAGCTGAGGGGGGAGGATCTTTCTAAAGAGATGAGGGGCTTGAATCTGACCGAGGCCCTTGACAAGCCGCCGCCCAAGGTGGAAATCCAGGCTCCGCAAGAGGGGCAGGAGTTCAGATCTAGAGAAGTAACGGTAAAGGTCAAAGTCCAGGACGCCGGGGGGCAGGTGGGGGACATCCGGCTGCTGCACAACGGCAAGCTGGTGGAGTCCCTGGGGGTCTACCGGCTGGCCCGGGAGGAGGGGCCCGCCGGCGTGGCGTTGGCCCGGGCCGAGGGGGGCGGCCGGGGGGGCGTGGCGCTGCGTCGGGTCACCGTGGACCCCAAGGCCCTGCAGTCCACCCCCTTTGAGCCCCAAAAGGGCGTCATCACCAAGGAATACCGGGTCACCCTGGTGAACGGCGACAACACCCTGACGGCCTGCGCCTTCAACGGCCCCAACACGGTGATGAGCGAGATGGTAAGCGTCAGGGTGCGGTGTCTGGCGCCGGCCCGGCCGCCGGAGCTCTATGTGTTGGCGGTGGGCCTCAACACCTTCGACCACCCCGGGCTGCCCGATCTGACTTATGCCGTCAAGGACGCCCGGGACCTGGCCGGCCTGTTGGCCCAGGCGGGAAAGCCCCTCTACCACAAGGTCCACGTGCAGACCCTGCTGGAGGAGGAGGCCAGCAAGGCCAACATCCTCAAGGCGGCCCGGGACCTGGGGCAACGCATGTGGCCGGAGGACGTGCTGGTGGTGGCCATGGCCACCCACGGCCGGGCCGACGGCTACCGCTATTTCCTCTACACCCACGCGCCGGGCGGAGGCGACTCCCCGGAGCGGATGCTGACCTCGCCGGAATTGATGGAGATCTCCAAGGCCTTCCGGGCCTTGAAACAGGTGTGGTTCCTGGACACCTGCCAGGCCGGGGGGATCAAGGGGGCCATGACCCCCCTTTATGACGGTCGGGTGTCGGTGCTGGCCAAGGCCCTGGGCATGCACGTCCTGGCCGGGGCGGGCTCGGAGCAGGTGGCCCGGGACGACTACCAGGGGAACGGGCTCTTCACCCATTTCCTCCTGAAGGGCCTCAAGGGCGCGGCAGACGCCAACCAGGACGGGCGCATTCAGGTGCAGGAGCTGGGGGCTTACCTGAACAAGATGGTGGGAGAGGCCTCCCGGGGCGACCAGGTGCCCTTCATCCGCACCTTCGGCGAGGACCTGCCGTTGGCCTTGGTATCAAAATAGCCAGGCCAACTTTCTGAAAGGGGAGAAAGACTATCGGCATGCACGGATGACCTTCACCAATCAAGGCATAAGCTTCTACTTATTTCAAAGGATTTTGCAATTGTCCGTCTCAGACCTAAGCGCCCTAGGACCTATCTGATTCTTATCGCCTTCCGGGTCAAAAAACGAGCCAGAGAGGACCCTTGGGGGGACACATTCTGGTTAACGCCACATAGCCCCACCATCGGCACCCTCATCGACGCCGCCCTGAGGACCGGAAGCTGACCAACAGATCCTTCCATGACGTCCTCTCCAGAGACTGGTCCAGCCCCGACCTGGAAAACAGAGGGCAGAAAACCAGGATTCTTTATAGGTGCCCAGGAGGGACTAACGCCAAGTCTCATAAAGCATTGCAGCAGGCATAAATTGGTTCTTCCCATCTTGGAAGCTTTTCCGCTATGATGCTCAGCAAATCTCCCCCTTGACGGCAAGGGCCGCCCTTCTCCGAGGCAGGGCGCCCGAAAGCCGTGACGAGGAGCGTTCCATGGGCATCTTCGCTGCGTGCCGGCCTCGCCAGGAGGTCCTGCATGGCGACCTGGACGACGCCATCTTCGCCGCCGACTTCGGACAGGTCATCTGGGGCAAGGCCCCCAAGGTCTACCAGGACCCGGAAACGTTTCTCCAGAACACCCACCCCGCTGCGCAGCTCAAGAAAATCGTCGGGGCGGTCTGCAACCGTCTGGCCGACCCCAAGGAGGCGGGCGTCACCATCAGGTTGAGCACCGGCTTCGGCGGCGGCAAAACCCACACCCTCATGGCGCTGTGGCATCTGGCCCAAAACATCGGCAACCTCTCTCTGGGCACGGAACTCCTGCCCGCGGCGGGGCGGCCGCCCAAAGTCACGGTGGTGGCCGTCGATGCCGGGAGAGCCGGGGTCCCCGTCTTTGCCACCCATGGCCTGATCAAGGTGCAAAGTCTATGGGGGGAGATGTTTTACCGCCTGGGCAAGGAGAAGGCCCTGAAGCAACTGGGCCCGGCTGACGACCCCGAGGCTTCGCCGGACGAAGCCCTGCTGGAGGCTGTCTTTCCGGCCGGGCCGGTGCTGGTCCTCCTGGACGAACTGGTGATCTACCTGGCCAAACTGTCCGAGCGCGGCCAGGGCAACCTTTTCGGCTTCCTCAATTCCCTGGCCTCGGTGGTGAACCGGCGGCCCCGCACGGTGCTCCTGGTCACCGACCCCGCGGGTCAGGTGGCCTATGCCAAGGAGGCGGCGCAGTTGGGGGAATCTCTGGACAGGGCGGCCCACGCCCTGGATGAGATCATGGGCCGCCGCTTTGTGGACTTCGACCCCATCGGCGAAGAGTCCGCCCAGGTGATTGTGCGGCGGCTGTTTCGGAAAGTTGATGCGCAGGCAGCTCAAAAGGCCTCGGCCCTGTATCACGCTCTATATGAAAGGGTCGAGCGCGACACCCCCGGCGCCCTCCCCAAGACTGCCCTGAGCCTGGATTATGCCAAGCGCCTGGTGCAGTCCTACCCCTTCCACCCGCGGCTGCTGGACACGGCCCATGACCGGCTGGGATCGTTGCCGGACTTTCAAAAGAGCCGCGGTGTGCTGCGCCTCTTTGCCCGCATTATCCGAGACGTCTGGGGCGCCAAAGAGGACGTGGACCTGATCACCGCGGGCGAGCTTGATTGGTCCAGCGACCGCATCCAACACGAACTGCTGGACCGTCTCAACCGCGAACCCTTCCAGGCCGCGGTGTCGGCGGACGTCATCAAGAAAGCCGGCGATCTGGACGGCGGGGCCCGCAACGGCATCCACCGCCGGGTGGCCTCGGCCCTGCTGTTGGAGAGCCTGACGCTCCAATCCAACAGCGGCCTGGACAAGCCCGAACTCGCCCTGGCGGTGCTCCGCCCCGACGAGGCCGGCCCCGAACCGGCCGAGGCCCTGGACCGGCTCCTGGGGGTCTGCTGGCACACCTATCCCATGGCCGGCGGCCGCGGCTGGCAGTTCCGCTATGAGCCCAACGTCATCAAGCTCATCGAAGAGCGCCTGCCCCTGATCCCTCTGGAGGACGCCAAAAGCCGCGTCCAGGCCGAGGTCCAGGCCTTCTTCGGCCAGACCGTGTTCAAGCTGGTGGCCTGGCCCCAGAGCGCCAGGCAGGTGCCCGACACGGACAAGCCGCAGTTGGTATTGTGCCAGGACGAAGCCCTGGCCAGGACCATCGTCGCCTCCACGGACGAAACCGACCCCAAGGCGAATCCCCGCCGCTACCTCAACGCCATCCTGGCCGTTACCGCCAAGGCCGAGGCCTGGCAGGAGGCCCTTGACCGGGCCAAACGCCTCCTGGCGGCCGAAGCCATTGAGCTTGATTATAAGAGTTCCCAGTACAAGCTCATGCAGGAGCAACTCCGCCAGGTAAAGCCCGAGTTAATGAAGCGCTTTCACCTGGGGGCCATCCAGGCTTTCAATCGGGTGGTCATGCACGGCAAAGACCCGGTCACCATGACGGAAGAGTTCAGGGTGGGGGAAGAGACCGTCCTGAGAAAAGGGGAAGGGCAAGGGCTGCTGCGCAAGTTTTTGGATGCCAAGAGCTTTCTGTATCAGGCCGGCGACGGCCTGGATGTGCACCTCTTTCTCACCAAGGTGCTGGCCTTTGCCCGGCCTCTGGTGGACCACCCCGAGGTGACCAGCGCCCGGGCCCTCTACGAAAAATTTCTGGAAACGCCGGGCCTCAGGCTGATGCTGGACGGCAGCGTCGTCCGCCAGACCATCTTTAAGGCAATCAGCGAAGGCGGCATCGTGGTCCGTCTGGAGGATGGCCGGGCCTATGACGCGCAGGGCTGTGTCTCCGGTCCGCCGGGGCACCGGGAGCGCAGTGCGGCCACCCTCACCACCCTGTCCCTGGACGAAGCCGCCTGGGTGACTCAGGCCGGCACCGCCGCAGCCCAGGAGTGGACCAGAACGGATGTGATTGATCAGGAGGAGGGGGAGGGACCGGGGACAGAGCGCAAGCTGCCGACTCAGCCGCCCCCCGGCAAGGTGTCTGCCCACTCCTGGGAGGAGGCCATCGCCCTGGCGGCCACGCGTCCACTCTTAACCCTGCAATTGGTGGCCCGGACCCCCAAGGACGCGGCCGCGCTCTCCGCGGTGGCCCAGCCGTTGGGAGCCGTGAGCCTCAACCTGGACGTCACCGTGAGCGGCCATTTGAAGGACGGCGGCTCCATGAACTTTGCCGCCGTCCAGGTGAAGCCCAACCACCCGGCCAAGCCGTTGTTCACCGCGCAAACCATTTTCAACTCCCTGGAGGACCAGGAAGGCGCGTTCGAGGCCCTGATGTCCCTGGACTTCGGCGCCGGCGGCCGGGGAGGCATGGCCGCGGCCCTCCAGAAGGTCCGGGACGCGGCGCCGGCCGAGGTGAAGGTGACGGCTCACTTTGACAAGCCCACCGGGGAGGGGGCATGAAGATCCGGGAGGCCTCCTATGCCGTGCGCATCGTGCGCCGCCGGGAGGGGGACGCAGCCATTCTTTACCGCCGTGGCCTGGACGCCAAACATCGGGACCGTCTCACCCGGCTGGCGGCCATCGCCCCCCTGGCCCTGCTGGCCGGGGCCCCCCTGCTCCGGGACGCCATCCGGGGCAGCGAAGGAGCGGACGCGACGCTCACGCCCGGTCCCTTCCACCCCCTGACCCCGGAGTGGGGGGCCCGGGTGGGTTGCTACGCTTTGGTGGCTCAGGGGCTCAAGGACCCGGACCGCCTGGCCCGGGCCGCCCGGCACCTCATGGCCGCGGACGGCGCGGAGGCCGCCTGGTGGCTGGGCATGATGCTGAACTCCCGGGGGGTGCGGGCCGTCCGGGCGCTGCGCATCCTGGTGGAGGCGGTGCAATAAACAGACCCCGGGGGCCTCCTGGAAGCATGGCTTCTGGCTGTCGTTATGTAGTTTTTCAAGTGAGTTTATCCATGTTGGTTCTTTTCCTAGACGAGTCCGGCGACCACAGCCTGGATAAGATCGACCCCCAATATCCGGTGTTTGTCCTGGGCGGCTGTATTGTTGATCTTGAGTATCATGACCGGCGTCTGACGACGGAGTTGAAGCGCTATAAAAGGGAGCTTTTTGGGAGGGATGACTTCATTCTCCATACCGCGGATATCACCCGAGTCCGGGGAGTATTTCAGGCCTTGACCAGCAAAGCCTTCCGGGAGCGCTTTTATCAAGAGACCAACCGGCTCATGGAATCTTTGGACTATACCGTGGTGGCCTGCGCCATTAAAAAGGATGAGCATGCCCGTCGCTATGGACTGGCGGCCATGGACCCGTATCTCCTTTCCCTTAAAGTCTTGGTGGAGAGATTTATTTTTCAGATTCAAGCCAGGGGTGGGGGTGAAAAAGGGATCATTATCGCCGAGGCCAGGGACGAGACCCTTGATAACCAGTTGCGCTTGGCCTGGATGGATCTGCGGGTGGGCGGCACCGAGTATGTGCCGGCCTCGGAAGTGAGGCGGCGCATCAGCGAACTGCATATCAGGGATAAATCCCAGGACATTGCCGGGCTGCAAATCGCCGATCTCATCGTTTCACCCATCGGGCGGCATGTCTTGGGGAAGTCGGCTAAAGCGGATTGGGAGATTATCAAACAGAAGTTTCGGCGGGCTGCTGATGGCAGGTATAAGGGGTTCGGCCTGGTGGTCCTGCCCAAAAAAGAATAGGCGGCGCCCGAATTGCTCAGTCACCGCCATTATTAGCCCTTGTGTTGACTATAAGCTAAGCAAATTATCGGAAAAGTCAAGCAAAAACTTGTGCAGATGAGAAAAACCGATGCCGCATGATGGACCTTTGACCCAGCCCCCCCGGGTTCTCCTGGAAGAATGGCTGCCCGCCGCGGCCATAGGTGTGGAATGCATCCGGGAGCGCTCCACCGGCCAGCAGCCGCCGGATAAGCGCCTCCATGTCTGGTGGGCCCGGCGGCCCTTGGTGGCCTCCCGGGCCGCGGTGTTGGGGTCGCTGTTGCCCGCTGACTTTCCCCGGGAGGTGTTTGAGCGGTTGCTGGGATTTGGCCACACTGGCAGGCACCTGGTGGCGATTCGCACCCTGATGGACAGCGGTTACCGGGTTCCCGGGGGGTTCAACTGCGACCGGGCCTTCAAGCGCGGCTTTCGCCCCGATGACCTGGATCTGCTCCACCAGGCAGTAAACCAACTCTGGGATGGTCAGGTGGCGCTCCTTGACCCGATGGCGGGGGGAGGTTCCATCCCTTACGAGTCTGCGCGGATGGGTTTCCCCACCCTGGCCAATGAGTACAACCCGGTGGCCTGTTCCATCCTGGAAGCGACCCTGGTTTATCCCTTCCATTTCGGCGAGAAACTGGCCAAGGCCGCCTTCCTCTGGGGCAAAGTTTGGCTGGAGCGCATCGAGCCGCGCTTATCTCAGTTTTTTCCCCCGAAGATAGGCTCAGTGCAGGCGTACGTATTCGCCCGCACCGTGCCCTGCCCCTTCACCGGTTATGAGACCCCCCTGGTGCCGGACTGGCACCTGCTCAAGCCCAAGGGGGGCGCAGGGGTGGTGGCGGTGCCCCGGGTGGATAAGCGAAAGGGCACCTGGACCATTGAGGTCAAGGTGGCGGGCCCTGGGCGGGACCAGGTGAAGCAGGCCCCCACCCCCACCTACAAGGGCGGCAAAGGGGTGTCCCTCTTTACGGACCTGCAGATCGCCCCGGACTACATCAAGACCATGGCCCAGCAGGGCCGGATGGGGAGCCGCCTCTACGCTGTAGTGGTGAAAACTCCCCAGGGCCTGCGCTTTGAAAACCCCACCCCGGAGGACCTCCAGGCCCTGGCCGCGGCCGAGGCGGAACT
Source organism: Deltaproteobacteria bacterium (assembly GCA_016874975.1). GTDB lineage: Bacteria > Desulfobacterota > Desulfobaccia > Desulfobaccales > 0-14-0-80-60-11 > VGSQ01. The sequence continues at coordinate 2,399 of VGSQ01000025.1, read as the reverse complement.
GGCCGGGCTGCGGCCGGGCTGGGAGCAGCACCAGATCATTCCCACCGAGGACTTCCCGGAAAACGCCACCGACCTCAGGCCGATAGTCTACGGCATGCCCAAATGGGCCGACATGTTTTCCCCCCGGCAGCTCCTGGTCATGGGGGTGCTGGTGGAGGGGCTGCAGGCCCTGCGTCCGGAGATCATCAAGGCGGAAGGCGAGGAACTGGGCGAGGCGGTGGTTCATTTATTGGCTCTTGCTGCTGACAAATTTCTCAATCACAACTGCTATTCAAGCCGTTGGGAAGTAACCAGGTCAGTCATCAAGAGTCAAATGGACCGGCACGATTACGCCTTCAAGGCCACCTATGCCGAGATGGCCCCCTGCGGCTCCGGCGCCGGGCTGGCCTGGGCCGTTGACAATGTGCTGGAAGCCTATGAGCAACTGGCCAAACTCCCCCGGTCCCCCCAGGCCCGGGCCGCGGAGATCACCCAGGGCTCCGCCGCGAGCCTGCCCCACCTGGCCGACGGCAGCGTCACCGCGGTGGTGGTGGACCCGCCCTATGCGGAAAACGTGCAGTACGCGGAGCTGGCCGACTTCTTCTACGTGTGGCTGAAGCGCACCCAGGGCCACCGCCGGCCTGAGTGGTTCTCCACCTACCTGTGCGAGACGGACCAGGAGGCGGTGGTGAACGTCAGCCGGCACCGGCAGGCCGACTCAGGGGGCAAAAAGGCCGCAGCAACAACCCAAGCCCAAGCCTTCTACCGGGAAATCATGACCCGGGTCTTTCAGGAATGCCACCGCCTCCTGCGGGACGACGGGCTCCTGACGGTCATGTTCACCCACAAGAAGCAGGAGGCCTGGGAGTCACTATTCAACTCCCTCATCACTGCGGGCTTCTGCATCACCGCCACCTGGCCGGTGAAGACGGAGAGCGAGCATTCCCTGAACCAGGCCAACAAGAACGCGGCCCAGAGCACCGTCATCCTGGTGGCCCGCAAGCGCCCGGCCGCGGCCCAGGTGGGCTTTTTCGACCTCACCATGCAGGAGGCCATCCGCCGCAAGGCCAGGGGCGCCGCCACCCGGCTGGCTGCAGAAGGCCTGAATCGGGTGGACCAGCTGGTGGGCTCCTTCGGCCCGGCCATGGAGGAGTTCAGCCGCTTCGCCCAGGTGCGCACCGACACCGGCGAGCGGGTGGAAGTCAAACGGGCCCTGGAGGAAGCCGCGGACGCGGTGAGCGCCTGGCGCCTGGAGGAGTTGGCCCCCAAGGGGCTGGACGGGGTGGAGGCGGAAGGGAAATTTTACCTGCTGTGCTGGGACGTGCTCAGCGCCATGGAGTTCCGCTTCAACGAGGCCAAGCTTCTGGGCAACGCCGTGGGAATGGACGTGGACCAGTTGGCGGTTGCGGGTCTGGTGGTGAAAAGCGGCGACAAGATCCGGATGCTTTCCGCCCGGGAGCGGCGGCGGGACAAGGCCCTGGAGCGGGAGGAGGTGCTGGACACCCTGTTCGGGCCGGTGGTCAAGGAAAAGAAGCGCACCAAGAAGGAGATTCTCAAGATCCACCCCAACGACCCCCACTTCCGCACCGCCCTGGACGGCTGCCAGGCCCTGGCGTTGCGTTATCTCGAAGCCGGGGATGAGAAGGGCGGGGTGGGGGCAGCCAAGGCCCTCAGCCGCCAGCAGAACTGGACCAGGGACGCCCCGGTGGCCCGCCTGATGGCGGCCCTGGTGGCGGCCGCCCCCGTAGCCGTGCGCCACGACAAAGGGGAGAAGTCGGCCGCGGCCCGGTTTCCCGAATTCCGCGCCTGGCACCGGCTGCTGAAGCCCCTGTTTGACCTGGAGCCCCCCGACTGGACCGAGGCCCCGCCGCCGGAGTTGCCCCTGCTGAAAGAAATTCACCGCGTCACGGCGGCAGCATCAGCCCTGGAGGAAGATGGGGAAGCAGAGGACCTGGAAGACGAGGTAGAGGAAGAAGAGGATTAGCCGTGACAACCCAGCGGCAGACCCGACCGGCGGCGAACGAGGCCTTTCCCCCCGGGAACCTGCGCCGCCACAACTGGCCCCGGTTCCTTCAGGGGCCGGACCCGGAACTCCTGGGGAACCTTTATGTGCCAGCCCTGAGCGAGGCGGTGCGCTACGACCGGAGCTGCTCATACTTTTCCAGTTATGCCCTGGCCCGGGCGGCCCGGGGGTTCGGGAAGCTGATTGAGCGCCTGCTGGCCCTGGGCGACCAGGCCCCCCGGCCCGCGGTGCGCCTTTTAGTGAATGAGCAGTTGGACCGGGAGGACGTGCAGGCGCTGCTGGAGACCGGCGACCCCTCCCGCCTGGAGAGCCAGCTCAAGAAGCGCCTCAAGTCCCCGCAGGACCTGCTGGCCAGACAGCGGCTGGCCATGTTGGCCTGGCTGGCCCAGGCAGGCTG
>VGSQ01000024.1 GCA_016874975.1 Deltaproteobacteria bacterium | reverse complement strand
AGTTGGCACGATATTTTCACGGCGTGATCATGTGAATATCTCCTATCTTCAATTAGTTATGCCTGATGATAGCCTGTGCCAATCCTTAAGTCAACGGCATTGCAGGGAGACAGAGTCTGAAAAAGGCCCGTATTGCCGCGGCCGTGGAGATCAAAGAAGCCGGGCGAGGGCTTGGACGTATCCGGATACAGCGGGTTGTCGATTTCTCTGTTTCGAGCTTGGTTTCCTTTACCATTGATAATGTGGAGCCTGGAACGATCATAGAAACCGATGGTTGGAGAGGATACAACCCTCTTGAAGAAATGGGTGTCACACGGGTTATCTTGAGAGCCAAGGACTCCCCCGAAAACCCGCTGCCCCATGTCAATCGGGTTGTTTCTCTCCTGAAGAGGTGGTTGCTTGGGACCCACCAGGGAAGGGTTAGCAAAAAACATCTTCAACATTACCTAGATGAGTTTGTGTTTCGCCATAACCGAAGGAAATCGAAGGATGTCGGTCTGTTATACCAAAGAATGCTAAAACAAAGCGCTGAGACCAGCCATACTCCGTATAAAAGTCTTGTAACATGAGCGAAATGGAAAAGCCCATTGTGGATCTGACCAGAGAAACGGATGAAGAAACCTTGTTGCAACTTACAAACTTAGTGTTCCTACCCAAGCCCGGCAAGTTTCCCATTTTTATCTTTTGAGGATATGAAAGGCCTCCGGGACAGATTGTTCGACAGGTTTCAAATTGAGGGTAAGCTGCGCCCCAGTCGGCCACTCCACCTGCTGGCGGCGGGGCTGGCGACCCTCTATGGCCTGGGGGCCCGGGGGCGGCGGTGGCTGTATGAGCAGGGCTGGCCCAGGGTGCGGCGTCTCCCCGCGCCGGTGGTGAGCGTGGGGAACCTCACCGTGGGCGGCACGGGGAAGACGCCCCTGGTGGCGCACCTGGCCGGGCGGCTGGCGGCCCGGAGGGTGAAGGTGGCCATTCTCAGCCGGGGTTACAGGGGGCAGGCCAAAGAGGTTACGAAAATTTCCGACGGGAACCAGATTTTCGCCCGGCCGCCCCGGGTGGGGGAAGAGCCCTACTGGCTGGCCCGGAGCCTGCCCGGGGTGGCGGTGTACACCGGGCCGGACCGATACGCCGCAGGGTTGGCGGCCTGGCGGGAGGTGCGGCCCGACCTGTTTCTGTTGGACGACGGCTTCCAGCACTTCCAGCTCCACCGGGACCTGGACATCGTGCTCCTGGACGCCGCGGCGCCCTTCGGCAACGGCCGTCTGCTGCCCGCCGGGCCCCTGCGGGAGCCCCCCGCCGTCCTGGCCGTAGCGGACGTCATCGTCCTGACGCGCTTCACCGGCGGAGACCAGGCACGGCACTATTGGCAGCTCAAAGAAAAACATCCCCGGGCCTTGCTCATGACCGCTGATATTCACCCCACCGGCGTCAGGCGTTTTCCGGGTGGGGACAGCCTGGAACTGAGCAAACTGCAGGGCCTGCCCCTCCTGGCCTTTTGCGGCCTGGCCCAACCCGGCATGTTTGACGATACGCTTGATGATCTGGGCGTGGAGCTCCAGGGCTTTGTGGCCTTTCCCGATCATCACCGGTTCACGGTCCGGGACCTGGAAGAGTTGACGAAGAAGGCCCGGGACTTTGGCGCGGCGGGCCTCATCACCACCACCAAGGATTTCGCCCGGCTGGGGGAGGTGTGGGAGGGGAGCCTGCCCCTGTGGGTCCTGGAAGTGGGCGTAGAGATAAACCAAGAAGGAATGCTTCTGGAGAGAATCGAGGGACTGCTTCGTCCTGTGTCGGACGCGTCCCCCCGGCCATCCCGGGAGCATCCGCCCCGGTCAAAAGCTGCGGGAGATATTGCGGCCACCCGGCAAGAGTTCGGGTTCTCCGGGAATAGCGAGCGCCTCACCCCCTCACCCCGGCCCTCTCCCCCAGGGGGGAGAGGGGGAGATGGGGCAACTTCCTGGCCGGAAGAGTCGGGGGTGCGGACAACGTTGGTGGCACCGGCGTCCCGCCGGTGGGAGCCCGGCCTCTCCCTGCCGCTGCCGGAGGAGGTGCGGCACCGCTTCCTGACCCTGGGCGTCCGACCCCGGCGGTGGTCCGGTCTGCCCGAGGCGCGCCATATTCTCCTGCTGGCCCCCAACTGGGTGGGGGACGCGGTCATGGCCCTGCCGGTGTTGGCCGGGTTACAAAAATTTTTCCCGGCGGCCCGGATCACCGTGGCGGCCCGGGGCCGGGTGGCGCCGGCTTATCAGGAACTGGCGGAAGTCCAAGAGATTCTGGTGATTCCCGAAGGCCCGGCGCGCTGGCGTTGGTTCCGCCGTCTGGGCCGAACCTTCGATTTGGGGGTGGCCCTCCCCAACGCCCTGGCCGCGGCCGCGGGCCTGTGGCTGGCCGGGGTCCGGGAGCGCCTGGGTTTTGCCGCGGACGGCCGCAGCCTGCTGTTGACTCGGGCCGTCACCGGGCGCCGCCGGCTGCACGGCCTGCACCAGGTTTTCTATTACCTGGGACTGCTCAACGCCTTGGGCGAGGTGGGGACCTTCACGCCGCCGCGCCTCATGGTGTCGGAGGCGGAGCGGCAAGGCGCCCTCGACCTGTTGGTCTCCCAGGGCGTCGATTTCAGCCGGCCCCTCGTGGGCCTGGCGCCCGGCGCAGCTTACGGACCGGCCAAACGCTGGCCGCCGGAGCGCTTCGCCGGCGTGGCGGCGGCGTTGCAGCAGGAATCCGGCGCCCAAGTGGTGCTCCTGGGCGGCCCCGGGGAGCGTGCGACAGCCCAGGCGGTGGCGGCCCACCATAACGGACAACTAATTGACCTGACGGGAAAAACTGACCTGCGGACGGCCATGGCCGTGCTGGCCCGAGTAAGCCTGCTGATTGCCAACGATTCCGGCCTGATGCACCTCGGGGCCGCCCTGGGGACGCCCCTCATTGCGATTTTCGGCTCCACCGACCCCGTGGCCACGGGGCCGTTCAGCGACCGGGCCGTAGTGCTGCGCCACCCCCTGCCGTGCAGCCCGTGTTTCAAGCGCACCTGCGACACGGGCTACCCCTGCCTGGAGGCCGTCACCATGGAGGAGGTGCTGGCTGCGGCCCGGACGGGTCGGCAGCCGCCCCCGAGCCCGGGGTTCACCCGTAAAACATAAAAATGGGGCTATCCGGTTGACTACCGTACGCACAATATGTTGTTTTTGATTATAGTCCGCGGATAATCTTCCATCCGCGCATACTACATATTGGGGTCACTTGAGTCAAGTGCATACCCACATTAACAATTTCGCCACCCCCACCCCATCCCTCCCCCATCAAGGGCTGAGCATTACCCACAAATTTTTACGTTCTCGTAGCCGCAGCCTTCAGGCTGCGCCGGGCGACCCAGGTGAGATGAAAGGAATGGTGCGCAGGTTGAAGCCTGGGCCACATTTCCTGGTGCGTGGTTGTCCGAAGCAGGAGCTTCGGGGGCAAGTCCGTTCCCAAGCAGTAGCTTGGGAACGAGAGTTGTGCTGCTCCTTATCCCTTCCCCCACACTTGTGGGTAATGCTCAGCATCAAGGGGGAGGGGGTCTGATACCGTTTTCACATTGACCTGCAACGAACCTCATATTGGGCAAATAACGTAGGGGCGGTTCGTGAACCGCCCCTACATCAACGTTTGTTGCACGTGAAACGGAAAATGTTATGAGACGAAGGCTATTACATGTCCGGAGGCCTTTTTGATCTGCGCCTCCTTTTCTCTCAGGGCCGAAACATCAAAGCTGGAAGGCAATATCCTGGTCAGAGATGCCTTGTGAGGAAGAATCGTGCCGGACAGCACTGGGAGGCAGGAGTCTTGAGACCCCTGCCCCCTCGCCCGACCTATTATGGGGGCCCCATAAAGGGGTTTGGGAGGAAAGTCTGGGGGGAGGTTTCCGCCGGCGAGACGTCTGCGCCACGGGAGCGGCCGCTCCCACGGCCCCCCTCAGTAAACGTTTTTAATGGTTCAGGGTGGGCCGACGGCCCGGGCGCGGCTGTTAAAAAAGCCCCAGCAGACGGGCGGCCAGGAGCATCACTGCGGGGTCGCCCGCCCCGCCGCCATCAAACTTGGCGATCCAGGCGCCGTGAGAGTCGTAGAGCTGATTGCCGTCGATGCGGCCGATGGTGGCGCCCCGGGCGTTGCTGATGGAGCCGCCGGAAAAGGTGGCGAGCAGGGAGCCCGAAGCGTTGTAGAGCCTGCCGCCCTCCAGCCGGGCCATGAGCGAGCCGCCGGAGGCGTAGTAGGAGTTCCCGTCAATCCTGCCGATGGTGGCGCCCTGGGCGCTGGAAACGCTGTTGCCGTCGTATTGGAACACCAGTTGGCCGCTGGCCCGGTAAACCTTGATGGCCGCCGCCAGGGCCGGGGTCGCCGCCAGCACGATGGCCGCCGCCAGGGCCACCCAGGCCCGTTTTCCCGCCGCTTTGCCATGATGCGGCCAGGTTCCCAGGTGATCACGCTTCGTCATGAATTTCCCTCCTGATGGTCCTGATGATTGAAGATGTAACGTTCTCCGCCTCGGCGCCCGCCTGCGTCATCGCCTTACCTTCTGACCTGCCTCAATCCAATATTGGGACAACCGCCTTCCGGTGTGCCGGAAGGACGATCAGTGGGGCCGGTGAATCCAAGAAACGCACCGGGGCGTGGCCGGAAGCCCCGACCCCGGTTGGTCCTGCCCGGACGGCGAGGGGTAAGGCGCCGCAATCAGGCGTGGGGTGCAGCGGTGCGGCCCCGGTCTACCTGAAGACGACGCCTTTCCGGGTCCGGGTTCAGTCCCCCGAGGCCCCCTGATGGACGAGGCCTTCGGCCGGGGCGACGTCAGGGGACCTTTGCCGGACATCCAGCCCCGCCTGCCGGGGCTCTGCCTTAGTACATCGTTTCATAAATTCGGTAACGTATTCATTGAGAGGAGCGCGAAGAGTTAATTCCCCCTCACCCTAACCCTCTCCCCCATCGGGGGAGAGGGAAGAAAGCAAGAACCGTCTCATTACCCCCTCTCCCCCCCCGACGGGGGAAGAGGGCTGGGGTGAGGGGGGTCAGAGAATACGTAATCGTACTTATGAAATTATGCACTTAGTACATCCCGCCCATGCCGCCGCCGGGAGGCATGGCCGGCATGGGTTCTTCCTTCTTGGGCTTTTCGGCCACCATGGCCTCGGTGGTGATGAGCAGGGAGGCCACCGAGGCGGCGTTCTGCATGGCGAAGCGCACCACCTTGGTGGGGTCGATGACGCCGGCCAGCATCAGGTCTTCGTAGATGCCGGTCTCGGCGTTGAAGCCCATGGCGCCTTTCTGGTTCTTGACGTGTTCGGCCACCACGGAGCCCTCGCTGCCGGCATTGTTGGCGATCTGGCGGATGGGTTCCTCCAGGGCCCGCTTGATGATGTTGACGCCCAACTGCTCGTCGTGAATCTCCAGCTTCAGGTCCACCAGGGTGGGCATGCAGCGCAGCAGGGCTACGCCGCCGCCGGGGACGATGCCTTCCTCCACCGCGGCGCGGGTGGCGTTCAGGGCGTCTTCCACCCGGGCCTTCTTTTCTTTCATCTCGATTTCCGTGGCCGCGCCCACGCGGATGACGGCGACGCCGCCCACCAGCTTGGCCAGCCGCTCCTGGAGCTTCTCCCGGTCATAGTCCGAAGTGGTCTCTTCGATCTGTCCCCGGATCTGCTTCACCCGGCCCTCGATGGCGGAGTGCTCGCCGCCGCCGTCGATGATGGTGGTGTTGTCCCGGTCGATGTTGATCTTTTTGCAGGAGCCCAGCTCTTTCAGGGACACGTTCTCCAGCTTCCAGCCCATGTCCTCGCTGATGACCTGGCCGCCGGTGAGGATGGCGATGTCTTCCAGCATGGCCTTGCGCCGGTCGCCGAAGCCCGGGGCCTTCACCGCCGCCACCTGCAGGGTGCCCCGCAGTTTGTTGACCACCAGGGTGGCCAGGGCCTCGCCCTCCACGTCCTCGGCGACGATGAGCATGGGCCGGCCCATCTTGGCGATCTGCTCCAGGATGGGGAGCAGGTCCTTCATGGCGCTGATCTTCTTCTCGTGGACCAGAATGAGGGGCTCTTCCAGGTTGACTTCCATCTTCTCAGGGTTGGTGACGAAGTAGGGGGAGATGTAGCCCCGGTCGAACTGCATGCCTTCCACCACTTCCAGGGTGGTCTCCATGCCCTTGGCTTCTTCCACGGTGATGACGCCTTCTTTGCCCACCTTGCTCATGGCGTCGGCGATGATGTTGCCGATGCTGGCGTCGTTGTTGGCGGAGATGGTGCCCACCTGGGCGATTTCCTTCTGGTCCTTGGTGGGCTTGGATATCTTGGAGAGCTCCTTGATGACCGCGTCCACGGCCTTGTCGATGCCCCGCTTCAAGGCCATGGGGTTGGTGCCGGCGGCGACCAGGCGGGCGCCTTCCCGGTAAATGGCTTCGGCCAGAATGGTGGCCGTGGTGGTGCCGTCGCCGGCCACGTCCGAGGTCTTGGAGGCCACTTCCCGGACCATCTGGGCGCCCATGTTCTCGAACTTGTCCTCCAGTTCGATCTCCTTGGCCACGGTGACGCCGTCCTTGGTGATGACCGGGGCGCCGAAGGACTTCTCCAGAATGACATTGCGGCCCTTGGGCCCCAGGGTTACCTTGACCGCGTCGGCCAGGGTGCTGACGCCCCGGAGCATGGACTCCCGGGCCTTGATGTCGTACTTGATCTCTTTAGCCGCCATAACAGTAAAAACCTCCTGTTGATTATCTGGAACGACGATTCGTTGAGAAAGGGATCAGGGAAGGGGACCGCCGCTAATCCTCGATGATGGCCAGGATGTCTTCCTCGCGCATCATCAGATACTCCTGGCCTTCAACCTTGATTTCGCTGCCGGCGTAGCGGCCGAAGAGAACCTTGTCCCCTTCCTTGACGTGCAGGGCCACGCGTACGCCGCTGTCGTTGACCTTACCCGGGCCTACGGCGATGATCTTGCCTTCGATGGGTTTCTCCTTGGCGGTGTCGGGAATGAGGATGCCGCCTTTGGTTACCTGCAACTCCTCGGTACGCTGCACCAGCACCCGATCGTTCAAGGGTTTGACCTTCATGAATGACACCTCCTGGGTACGAACGAAAATTAGCACTCACTCATGTTGAGTGCTAACAAAAGATATAGACGCGCCCGGCGAAAATCAAGAGGGGATGGGGAAAAATTTTTGCAGACCCACCGGTAAAGAGGTCAGGTTCCCCAGGCCCAAAAAAGCCCGGCCGGGGCCGGGCTTGATGGGTCGGGAGCGGCGCAGGGTCAGGAGACTTTGCCCTTGCCCTTCTTGCCGGTGGAGCTGACGTTGGGCTTCTTGCCATTGTTTTTCGCAGGCTTGGCCTTCTCTTTCTGCGCGGCCCGGGTGGAGGTGGGTTTGGCGTTGGCTTTCTTGGTCGTCTTGACCGCGGCCCTGCTGCTGGGGATCATGCCGGCCAGGGACGGCCCCCCTGCTTTGGAGAGGGCTCCTCTTTCAGGCCCTTTGCCTTTCTTGGCTGCGGCCATTTGGACGCTGCCTTTCTTGGAGGTGCGTGCTTTGGCGACCTTGGAGCTGGATTTTCCCTGGTTGCGGGTGGCGTAGGCAGCCTTGCGGGAACTGTTGCTCTTCACCGCGCTGCGACGGTAAGAGGATTTGCCGCCGCTGCTGGCCACCACCGGGGCCCCGGCTTGGGCGGGATGCTCAATCCGGGCCACGTCGATATTTTTCCGGAACAGCTCCGAGGACCCCTTGGGAATCTTCAGCACGTAGGCCCCCATATCCGGCGGGGTGACGCCCCGGCGCAGCTCCGGATTGAGGAACTGCATCTCGTCGACGGGGACGTTGCAGGCCACCGAGGCCGCCCTGAGGGAAGTGGGCGCGTTCACCTTCACGGTGTCGTATTTCAGGGGAGGCAGATAAGGGACGCCCTTGAAGCCGAATTTTTCGGGTTTTTTGGCGATGATGGTGGCCGCGATCATCTGGGGCACATAGTTCTTGGTTTCGCCGGGCAGGCGCTGATTTTCGGAGAGTTCCCAGAAATTTTTGCCCGCGCCGTTGTTCAGCTCCCTCTGGACCCGTCCCTCCCCGCAGTTGTAGCTGGCCGCCGCCAGATACCAGGAGCCGAAGCGTTTATACAGGTCCAGCAGATACTTGGCCGCGGCGTGGGTGGCTTTTTCCGGGTCCCGCCGTTCGTCCACGTAGTTGTTGACGGCCATGCCGTAGCGCACCCCCGTGCCCCGGATGAACTGCCACAGGCCGCAGGCGTGGGCGTGGGAATAGGCGTGGGGGTTGAAGCCGCTTTCAATCATGGCCAGGTAGGCCAGGTCCTCGGGCAGGCCGTGCTCCTGGAAAATGTCCCGGATCATGGGCAGATAGCGGGTGGAGCGGGACAGATAGCGCCGGATGGTGTCCTTGCGGTCCGTGGTGAAATAGACCAGATAAGCCCGCACCTGCTTGTTCATTTCAATGGGCACGTCAAACTTGAGTTTGAAATCCCCCTTCTTCAGTTCTTCTTCCAGGACCGGGTCCCAGCCCAGGCCGCTTTTGGCCAGCAATTCCTCCATGCGCTTGGAACTTAGCTGCTCGGTCAGCGAGACTTCCTGCTCGTCGGCCATGGGTTCGCTTTCCTGCACCACCGGCGTCGGCGGCGGCGCCATCTCGGCTGTTTTGATCGCCCCCCGGCCGCCGCAGCCGAGGAGAAAAACGCAAAAACAAAGGGTGGTTATCAACCACGAAGCCATAGATGCTTCTCCTTGTGTTCGGGGTGAATCAGAAGGCAGGCGGCAGGTGAAACCTCTCCCCCGGAGAATGGTGATATGCCTGCTGCTTGTATCAGGTTTTACCCATAGCAAAGAATTCCAAGGAAAATCAAGGAAAAAATGCACCGGGGTCGGAAGCGGGGGCGCCGGGACCGTCATTCCCGGTTCCAATTTCCTGATTTCTCTGGTAAATTGGCATGACCGGAAAATGACCGATTTCTGAGGTCGGTTTGGCGCCGCGGCGGCCCCAAACGGTCTCCGGGAAGCATGCCGGTGTCGGACCTCCGCCCCCGGGCGTCCCTGCCGCCCGGGCGGGGAAGCCTGTGCCGCCGGCAAGTTTCCCGGCTCCATGTTCTGAAAGGACGCGAGGTCTTATGTGTGCCTGTTCCGAAAAACCCCGGGGGAGTAACCCTCCCGGGGCCGGCCGGGTGATCGGGACCGGCGGCCCCGGCCCTGGCTCCGGGTCGGGAGGACGCCTGGCCCTGGCCCGGCTGCAGGCGGCCCAGGCGCCGCTGCTCTGGGCCGCGGCCCTGTCCCTGGCGCTTGCCGGACGGGAGCCCTTCGCCTCCTGGCTCTACCACTTCGCCTGGTGGCCCCTGCTGATCTGTCTGGACGGGTTATTGACCCTCAAAGGGGAGCCCTCTCTCATCTGGGACCGGCCCCGGGAGGGCCTGCGTCTCCTGGGTTGGTCGGTGACCGTCTGGCTGGTCTTTGAAGCCTTCAATCTGTATCTGCTCAACTGGCGCTACGCGGATCTGGAGCCCCGGCTCACGGTGCGTTGGTGCGGCTATCTGCTCGCCTTCGCCACGGTGCTGCCCGGCATCGTCCTCACCGCCCGGCTGCTCCTGGCCCGGGGCTGGTGGTCGGGGGCAAAGGGCTCGCCCCGCCGCCTGAGAGCCTGGCAGCCCCTGTCCCTCATGCTGGGCGCCGCCTGTGTGGTGCTGCCGTTGCTTTCACCCACCTATGCTTTTCCCCTGTTATGGCTGGGGTTCATCTTTCTCCTGGACCCACTGGTGGACCTGCTGACGGGCGACTCCCTGCTGGGCCGCTGGCTGGCCGGGGAGCGGCGGGAGGTGTACGCCCTCCTCACCGCGGGTCTGCTCCTGGGCTTCTGGTGGGAGTTCTGGAACTATCCATCCCTGTCCAGATGGATCTACACCCTGCCGGTGCTCAATTTCGGCAAAATCTTCGAGATGCCCGTGCTGGGCTACCTGGGCTTCGCCCCCTTTGCCCTGGAGTGCGCCGTCATGTACAGCTTTCTCACGGCCCTGGACCGTCAGGTCCTCGACACCCCCGGACGCCGCACCCTGGCCTGGATGGTCCAGGTTCTTTTCTGGGCGGTCATGTTCGCCGCCATCGACCGGGTGACCGTGGCGTCCTTCCGGTGATGGCCGCAGGCAGGTTCAGAGTTTTGGCGGGCCCGGGCCTCCAGCACGCCCTCGCTCACCGCGGCCGGGAAGTTGATCTTCATCTCCACGCTCCTGATCCGCTCCTCCTGGGGCGTCAGTCATAGGGCGGCCCATGGCCGCCGCCGGCTCCACGGTGCTGACCCGCTCCTCCGGGGGCGTCAGGCATAGGGCGGCCCGTGGCCGCCGCCGCCGGCGTGCACGGCACGCCCTATGAGCTGCCTGCACGCTTTTTTCATCTCCCTTCCCCATCAATCATCCCCCGGCCGGCGCCTTCAGGTGGATATAGGTGCACAGGCCCTTGGCGACGAGGCGCTCGCCCTGGACCACCTCCACCTCCCCCAGGGAGATGGTGCGGCCCCGCTTGGCGATGCGGGCCCGGGCCTCCAGCACGCCCTCGCTCCCCGCAGCCTGGAAGTTGATCTTCATCTCCACGGTGCTGATCCGCTGCTCCGGGGGTGTCAGGCTGAAAAGGGCATAGGCCACCGCCTCATCCGCCAGGGAGGCCACCACGCCCCCCTGGAGAAAGCCCTGGGAGTTGAGGAAGTCCGGGCGCACCGTAAGCACGAAGCGGGCATAGCCCCGGCCCGGCTCCGGCGCCTCGATGCCCATGAAGTTGACGAAAGGGTTGGCCGCCAGCCGCGCCCTGAGGCGCGCCTCCACCTCGGGCGACAGGGCGGTGTTCTCCGTTTTCATAAGGCGTTCGGCTCCTGCTGTCTTGAGATATTGAGGCTGGGGGGATGGTTCCGCAGTCGGGATGACTGCGCCGCGGGAGCCGCCGTTTCCACCCTCCCCCCGGAAGCTGCCTTTCATCTTGGTGGAGAGACCCGCAGGCTCAGGCGCGGCCATCTCGCCCGGCTGTTTTGCATGGTGCGCACCGCCCTCCCTTGCCGGAGGGTGTGGGCGGGGGGAGTCCCCTGCATCTTTTTGCCTGCAAGCTGCAAGCTGTTCTTATAAAAGCTAAGAAGGATCCCTGGCCACCCGGAACCCGACGAGGTCGCTCCGCAGCGTGGGTCTGTCCCGATGGCGGTGGGCGCACCGGAAGAAGGCTTGAGAGGCAAGGTACCAGGACCCCCCCCGCAACACCCGGAATCTTCCCGAGGAAGGCCCCCGGGGGTCCGTCACGGGACCGGCGGCATACTCGCCATACCAGTCCTGGCACCACTCCCAGACATTGCCATGCATATCGTAGAGGCCCCAGGCATTGGGCTTCAGTTGACCCACAGGATGCGTCCGGCCTCCTGAGTTTTGGTCATACCAGGCATATTCTCCCAGTTTGGCTCCGTCGTTGCCGAAGGAAAACCTCGCGGCGCCGCCGGCGCGGCAGGCATATTCCCATTCGGCTTCGGTGGGCAGACGGTACTGCCCGGTTTTTTCCATCTGGTTGAGCTTGGCGAGGAATGCCTGGGCGTCATCCCAGGAAACCCGCTCCACCGGAGAATCGTCTCCGTTTTGATTGAATTTTGCCGGGTTATGCCCCATCACTTGTTGCCACTGTCCCTGGGTCACTTCGGTGGTTTGCAGGTAAAACGGCCGGCTGATGGTCACCTGGTGTTGCTCCTCGTTATCCAGTCGGCCTGATTCACCCTTCTCGCTCCCCATCTGAAAGGTCCCTGCCGGGATCAGCACAAACTTCATGCCGACGCTGTTGGTAAGAGTCTGTGGAGGGGTGGTCGCACGCAGTTCCGCTATGAGCGCCAGCAGCGCCAGTCCGGCCGAAATCCCGATCAACCAGGTCCTGCCGCTGCTCAGCGCAGGAGTTTTGGACTTCCCAGTCGCTTCCATGTTCTTGCCTCCTTGCAGGGTTTATGGAGGTTGCGCCGGCAGGTGGTGGGAAAACTCCAGCCTCCCTGGAGAAGTGGGATGAACCGGCCCATTTCTCCCCGTTCGGCGAACCCCGGTCCCATTGCAGGATTGGAGGGAAGGGGTTCGGGGGAGAGGACAGCGGTCTCCGACCTCCGCCCCCTGAAAGGCCTTTTTCGACGCCCGGCCGGAGGATTTCCCGGTCAGACGCCCAGCCGTGCATCGATTGACCTTGCTCAACGGAATCCGGCAGGCCCATTCGGCAAAAGGCGCAACGGAGGAGGACATGCCGGGATTGTCGTCTTCGGGGTGGGCGCCGATGCTTTTGGGAAGATGATGCCTGTGCGCCGCCGGCCTCGTCAACTCCAGAACAATTCAAAGAGCGCCGCGCCGGCCAGGAAGGGGCCGTAGGGAATGGGGGTGAGGCGGCCCTGGCCCCGGCGCCAGGCTGCGGCCAGACCCGCCAGGCTCCCCGCCGCGGCGCTGACGAAGACCACCCAGGGGAGCGCCCAGACCCCCAAAAAGGCGCCGATGAAGGCCAAAAGCTTCACATCCCCCCCGCCCATGCCCACCCGCTCCGTTCCCTCCCGGAGGGCGGTGATTTTCTGGTAAAGCCATCTGATTGCCTGAAAAAACGCCGCCCCCAACAGCGCCCCGAGAAACGACTCCCAGCCGTCCATCCCCGGCAGCACCAAAGACAGAGTTAGTCCCAGGGCGATCCCCGGCAGGGTGATGACGTCGGGGAGCCAGTAATATTCCAGGTCGAGAACGGTGAGCACCACCAGGGCGGCGGCGAAGGGAGCGTAGGCAAGGAGGAGGGGGTCGCCCGGAAACCTGGCCCACAGGGCCGCTCCCAGCGCGGCGCCGGCCAGTTCCACCAAAGGATAGCGCCAGGAGATGGACTCCCCGCAGACGCGGCAGCGCCCTTTCAGCCAGACAAAGCTGAGGAGCGGCACATTGTCCCGCCAGCGCAGGGTAACGCCGCAGTGGGGGCAGCGGGAGCGACCGCTCCAAAAGGGCTCGTCCCGGGGCAGCCGGGTGATGACCACGTTGAGGAAACTCCCCACCGCCAGCCCCACCAGGGCCGCCAGGGTCAGGAAAGCGGGCGTGGGCATGGAGGACCTGTCGCCTGGGCCGGGCTCCGGGCGCGCCGCTGCCGCCGCACCTAATGCCGCCTCAAGTCCAGGCGCTCCACCTTCAGGAGGGAGGTGTTCCAATAGCCCAGGTCGGTGCGCCCTTCAATCAGGGTGTCCGCAAAGACCTCCCCCTGAATTGCCCCTCCCGGCGCCAGATAGACGGTGGCCGGCCGGAACCCCTCCACCGCCGGCCCGGTAAAATGGAGGCGATAGATGATGTCCAGGGGAAGCCACTGCCTGGCGCCGCCCACGCGCACCTGCAGTTCCTGGATGGTGCCCGGGAGCTTGAGCTCCGCCACCTCAAAGGCCATGCCGGACGTGGTGACGACCCTGCTGTAAAGCGGTTCCACAGGCCGCGGCGGGGCCGGCTGGACACAGCCCCACAGGATCAGCCAGAGCAGACCAAAACCCGCCACCACCGTTGCCCACCGCGCCCTATTCCTCATCTCCGCACTTAGGGTTCCCATCATAAAAGGTCCACGGATAGTTGTTGGGAGGAGTGGGGGCACCCCTCCCGCTGCTTCCCTTCATACCACATCTTGGCCGGGGGCGGGGAGTTTTTTGGAGCCCACCGGGCCGAAGCGGGGAAGAAGCACCACGGCTTCCCGCTCCTCCGGCCCGTTCCTGGGGAGGCGGAAAGGAGAGAGTTTTAAGCGGTCCATTTCCCGGAGCCGATTGCTTCCGAGGCCCCTGCATGCAGGGCTGACGGAAAAAGCACCTGGTTGGAACCCGAAATTCCTCAATACCACCGCCGGGCCAGGTTCCGCACCCAGTCGGGAAGGCGCGCCTGCAGGCGCTTCATGGCGCGGTAATCCTGCTGGTAAACCAGGTGGCGCAGGGCGCTCCCGGCCAGGCCCAGCAGCCCCCGGGCAGGCTTGAGTCGGGCGCCCCGCATCGGCCGCGGCAGCCGCACCCGGGCGAGGGCGGGGTGCCAGCACTCCCGGGCGATGCGGTTCATGTGGCGCTGCTGCCGCACCCGGGCCTGCTCCTCGGCGGACCGCCGCCAGCCCTCCCGGAGCACTTCCTCCAGCGCCTCTTCCCAGGCCTCCCGGGTGTTCGGCGCCAGCATCCCGGCGGCCAGGTCCGTGTCGGCATAGGGCGGCGCCTGGCTGTAGACCGCCGGATGGCCGTGGCCGCCGAATTCCACCATTTTGACGTCGGATTTGCCGTTGATGAAGTCCAGGGTTTCCGGGTCGGCCGCGGTTTCCAGGGGGGCGATGCCGACGCAGGCAGGCAGGGAGGCCAGCAGGGCCTGGTAGTGCCAGTAAGGCACCAGCCCCAGATAGACCGGGTCCGGCCAGTGAGCCCGGAGGGCCTCCGGACGCCAGCCGAAGCAGTAGATGGGCAGGCGATGGCGCCGGGCGAAGGCGCCCACCGCGGAGAGGACCGGGGCGGCGGAGGAGGTGAGGGCCAGGGCGTCGCTGGAGGTGAAGAGGAGGCCCCGGGGCGGGGCCGGAGCGCGGAGACCCTCCTGAAACTCCCCGCCGTTGGGACAGACCGCGACCCGCCCCTCCAGAGACACCCCGGCGTAGCGCTCCAACAGCGCCGCCAGCCGGGCCGAGGTGACGGCGAGCACCCCGCAGAGGCGCACCCCGAGCTTCACCCCCTCCCGATTGACCAGGTCCTGGCCCCGGTACGCCGCCCGGGCCAACAGGTTGTCGTCCAGGTCGTAGAGAAAGCGGCCCTCCAGGCGCTCCGCCAGATGCTCCAGCAGTCCTGCGTCGTCCACCTTCTGCACCCAGACGGCGTTGAAGACAAAGTCTTGCGGCACATCAAAAAGGGTGGGATCGGTGACCCAGAAATCGGCGACCAGGCCCTGCCGCCGCAGATTGAGGAGCGGTTGAGCCAGGCGGACCTGCCGCAGGATAAAGGTGTCCTTCGTGATGGCCAGAACCCGCATGGGAACATCAACGCCTGTTTGTCTTGAAATACTCATGACCCCAACGGGGCCACCCACGAGGATGAAAGCCCTGCCGTAGGGGCGGGTTTCAAACCCGCCCCTACAGAACAGCGATTTTCAAGGTAACCTCTCATGAGCTGCGCTCTCAACTCAGCATGATAATCGCTCCAGCTGGCCCCCGGGGCTAGGGAATGGCGGGCGGAGACCGCCCTGCGATCCTTTTTCCTGAAAGCTGACCGCTATAAGGCTTTTTTCATATAAAAAGATCTTTAACATTCTCCATCCCGGTGGGAGGGGATCAGGGTGAGGGGGAGCTTTTCATGGTTTACGGGTGAGCCCATGGGTCATGAGGAACTGCCCTCACATTTCCGTCCCGCCCATCTCTTCGGGGGGGTAGTCGGCCACCAGTTTCCTAAATTTTTCCACCACCATCTCAGGCGTCACGGCCAGGCGGCAGGGATCTCGCCGCCAGCGCACGGAGATGTCCTTGCAGCCTTCGTCCCAGCAGGGGTGGCAGGCCAGGTCCGGGGGCGGCTCCACCGCTTCCCAGCGGCGGTAAAAGGGCAGCCGGGCCTGGGGCCTGATGCCGCCGGTGAAAATGGCCAAAAAGGGGATCCCGGCCAAGGCGGCGATATGGTAGGCGCTGGTGTCGGTGCTGACGACGTAGCGGCCAAGCCGCACCGCCTCGATGAATTCCGGGATCGTCCGGGTTTTCCCCGTCAGGTTGACCAGGCGCGAGCCCCGGAAATAAGGGCTGGCGTGCACCCCCACCACCAGAGGGGTGAAATCCAGGTCTATCACTGCGGCGATGAGCCGGGGATAATAGGGTTCCCACCAGCTCCGGGCGGGATTGGAGGCGATGAGGTTAAGGACCACGAAGTTCTGCTCAACAGGCACCCCCAGGTCGGCCAGGAGGGCGCGTACCCGTCGCCGGGCCTCAGGGTAGCGGGGCAGGGGCACAGGGTCAAAAGTCGGGGCCACCCCCAGTCGCCGGGCGTAGACGAGATGGCGGGGAGTCTGATTGTCCTCCAGAGGAGTTCCCCACGCCGGGGTGAAGTGCATCTCCATGCTGATGAGATCGATGATTTTTGCTTCCCCGGGGAGGGGCAGGGGCGCCTGTTTCTGACCGTCGGGGATGGGGATGAACTCATCGAAGATGCCGAAGCCTGCCATCATGTCGATATTGCGGGCATAGGTGGCGAGGATGAGCCTCCTTGCCGGAAACTTGCGTCGCAACTGGGTGAAGGCCGACACCCCGTCAAGCAAGTCGCCGATGCCGTCATCGCGCAGGATGACCAGCGCGTCCCGGTAGGCCTGGGAATCATAATAACGGCGCTGTGGGGCCGCAGCCAGGGCCCGCATCCTGCCTCCCCACAGCCTCTTGAGACGCCGCCGGTCCCCTTCGCCCCGCCGCCAGTCCCTAGAGGAGCACTCCCGGTGGACGACCACCGCCCTGGGGTTATAGAGCACCTGAAAGCCTGCCTCACCCAGACGCAGGCAGAAGTCGGTATCTTGAGCCTCTTCCCGAAAATGTGGGGCCAGTTGGAAGCGGTCGAAAACGTCGTGGCGCATGGCCACACAGGCGAAGGTGACTGCGGGGACCAGGGCGGGGACTTCGACCTCCGGCAGGTTAGGGGCTTCACCCTTGAAAACATGAATCCCCAGACCCTCGCGGGTAAATTCGATACCGGCGTGTTGCAGGCGGCCGTCCGGATAGAGGAGCTTGGCGCCGACCACCCCCAGACGCCGGTCCGCCAAGGGGGCCACCAAAGAATCGAGCCAGCCTTCCCGAACTAAGGTGTCGTTGTTCAGCAAAATTACATACTGTCCCTGGGCGTGCTTGGTGATGAGAGAATTATAATTCTTGGAAAAATGATACCGGCCCAAGGGCACGACTTGCAGGTTGGCATGGCTCGCCTGGGCCTGCCGATAGAATTCCAGGACGGCCGGGTCCTTGCTGCCGGTGTCGCCCACCAGGATTTGCATCTCGTAGGCGGCTCCGGAGTGCCGGAAGATGGACTCCAGGCAGGGTTGAATCAGGTCCAGGCGATCCTTGGTGAGAATGGCCACGGTCACCAGGTTCGGAGTGTAATCCTGGGCCGGAGAATAACCCAGGGGCCACAGGCGGAAACGCTTTTTCAGATGACGCCGGAGGGCGGCCCCTACCGCCGTCACTCCTCCCCGACGAAATTCCCTGAGGGTTAATCGGGCCAGAAAAAAATAATTCCAGAGGCGGTCCTGCAGTTTGAAAGACATGGCCTTTTTCGTTATCTCCCGCCCCGAAAGAGGGTTGGCCCTCAGAAGCGCGCTTCAGCGAGGTCTTCCTTCAGCCGTTTTGGTCCTGGTATTCGGAGACAACCATCCTGGGCTTGCCCATGGCGGCCACCCGCCCCTGGCGCAACAGCAGGGCGCGGTCGCAGAAGCGGTCCACCAGACCCAGGTCGTGGGTCACCAGAATCACCGACTTCCGCTCCCGGCGGTAACGCTCCACTTCCTGCAGGCATTTTTTCTGGAAACCGGCGTCGCCCACGGCCAGCACCTCGTCCAGGAGCAGGATTTCCCGGTCGGCATGGATGGCCACGGAAAAGGCCAGGCGCACCTGCATGCCCGAAGAGTAATTTTTGATCTTCTGGTCGATGAACCGCTCCAATTCCGAGAAGGCCACGATGTCCCCGAATTTTTCGTCCACCTGGCGCTGGGAGAGGCCCAGCACCGCGCCGTTCAGATACACGTTGTCCCGGCCCGACAACTCCGGCTGGAAGCCGATGCCCAGCTCCAGGAAGGGGGAAATGCGTCCGTTCACCCGGATGCGGCCCTGGTCCGGATGGTAAATGCCGGCGATCAGTTTGAGCAGGGTGGACTTGCCCGAGCCGTTCTTGCCGATGATGCCGAAAAACTCCCCCTGTTTCACTTCAAAGGACACGTCGTCCAATGCCCGGAAGGTTTCATAGGTGATAGGGTGCATGAGGGAGCGGAACATGGTGACAAAATACCCCCGCATGGTGGTGATGCGCTCCCGGGGAATATAAAAGGTCTTGGAAAGGTGCTCCACCTGGATGGCCACAGCGTCGGACATAACTTTGCATTATACCGCGTTGCGGCGTGGGTTGCCAGTTTCTCGCGGCGAGATGTGCGCGTCCGGAACGGGCGCCCCCGCCCGCCGCCAAACCCTGTCAATGGGGCGCGGTGCGCACCCTGCGGAACCTCGGGAACCAGGCGGCCAACGGGTTCGCGGTGGGGGCAGAGACGCCCCCCGGCCCCCCCTACCCTCCTCCTTTGCCGGGCGCCGGCGTCAGTCTCGGCTTGTGCTTCGCCCGGTTTTTTAGTAGTCTCAGGCAGGGAGCCGGCCGGGCTCCTGCCGGAGCGCTGCCTGAGACCGCTCCCCATCCCCACCGCGCCGGACGGTAAGCCTATGAAGGTGACGGAACTGGCCCTTCCCGGGGTACTGTTCATCGAGCCGCGCCATTTTATGGACGGGCGGGGTTATTTTCTGGAAACCTATCAGGAGCGGCGCTACGGTGATTTTGACATCCCCGCCCGCTTCGTGCAGGACAACCTCTCCTTTTCCCGGCATGGGGTGGTGCGGGGCCTTCACTACCAACTGCACCAGCCCCAGGGGAAGCTGGTGATGGTGCTGCAGGGGGAGGTCTTCGACGTGGTGGTGGACATCCGCCTGGGCTCGCCCACCTTCGGGGTCGCCGCGAGCAAGGTGCTGTCCGCCGCCGGACATCATCAGCTCTATGTGCCGCCGGGCTACGCCCACGGCTTCGTGGTTTTGAGCGACGCGGCCCTGTTCCATTACAAATGCACTGACTATTATAACCCCGGGGATGAATACGGCATCCGCTGGAATGATCCGGACCTGGGGATCGCCTGGCCGGTGGCCGAGGCCGTGCTGTCGGACCGGGACCGCCATTTTCCCCTGCTCAGAGATGCTCCGCCGGAACATCTCCCCATCTATCACCAGCCCTTGTCGCCATGAAGATCCTCATCACCGGCAGCACCGGGCAGTTGGGCAGCGATTGCCGGTGGGTCCTGGGGGTGCGCCATGAACTGATCCCCCTGCCCGAGGAGACTCTGGATATCACCGACCGCCGGGCGGTGATGGCCGCGGTCCGGCGCCACCGTCCCGACCTGATCCTCAACTGCGCCGCCTTCACCGCAGTGGACGCGGCCGAAGTGGAACGGGAGCGGGCGTACCAGGTGAACGTCCTGGGTCCCCGGAACCTGGCCGAAGCCGCGGCCCGCCAGGGAGCCCGGCTGGTGCACCTCTCCACCGACTATGTTTTCGGCGGGGACAGAACGCCGCCCCGCCCTTACATAGAAGAGGACGAGCCGGGACCGGTGTCCCACTACGGCCGCACCAAGCTGTTGGGGGAGCAGGCCGTCCGGGAAGTTCTGTCCGACAGCGTCATTGTGCGCACCTCCTGGCTCTACGGGATTCACGGGCAAAATTTCCTCAAAACCATGCTGCGCCTGGCCCGGCGCCGGCCGCCCCAGCCCCTCCGGGTGGTCCACGACCAGTTCGGGTCCCTCACCTGGTCGTACCGCCTGGCCGAACAACTGGCAAAGCTCATCGAGGCCGACGGCCGGGGGCTTTACCACGCCACTGCGGAAGGAGTGTGCACCTGGTATGAGGCCGCGGCCGCTTTCCTGGAGCTCATGGGGGTGGAGCACACCCTCATCCCCATTACCACTGCGGAGTTCCCCACCCCGGCGGTGCGGCCCCGCAACTCCATCCTGGAAAACCGGCGCCTGAAGGAGGCGGACCTCAATCTCATGCGTCCCTGGCGGGAGGACCTGGCCCGGTTTGCGGCCCGGCACCGGGAGACGCTGTTGACCCAAACGGCCCCGCCGGGAGGATAAACCAGGTGACCGTCATGATGCGCCGCCATCGCCGCTCCGCCCTGTGGTCCGCCCTGTTCCTGGCCTTCGTTCTCCTGCCTGCGTCCGGCGTGACCGAGCCCATGTCCGAATACAGCAACCGCTTCACCTGGGTGACTATAGGCGGCGTGCGGGTCAAGGCCGAGGTGGTGGACACCCCGGACAAGATTTATTTAGGGTTGGGATACCGGCTGGATCTCCCCGAAGGCCGGGGCATGCTCTTCGCCATGCCCGCCGAGGAGCACCAGCAGTTCTGCATGCGGGGCATGCAGTTCGCCATCGACATCATCTGGATCGGCCGGGGGCAGGTGGTGGGGATCGAAGGGGACGTCCAACCTGGAGAGACCCGCGCCCTCGAATCCCCGGAGCCGGTGCGCTACGTCCTGGAAGTGAAAGGCGGGTTCTGCCAGCGCCACGGCGTCAAGGTGGGCGACCGGGCGGAGTTTAAGCTTTAAAGGCATCCATAACCTCACCAGCCTTTCCCACCCGACTCATTCATGAACTATCCCTTATGACGGGCAACAAATTGATATGCTTTTCCAAAGCAGGGTGCGTCTCACGCACCATCCTGGGCCTCGACCAAGCGGGTGACTGAGCGACTTATACCGTTTTCACATTGACCTGCAACGAACCTCCTAATCGTATAATAACGTAGGGGCGGTTCGCGAACCGCCCCTACATGAACGTGTGTTGCGCGTGAAACGGAAAATGATATTACGGGAGTGCGCCGGGAAATTCCACCATCCGGACCTCCCCTTGGGTTTCAATGCTCAACCCCTTAAAGAAGGACACGGAGTCGGCCTTGGTCCAGAGGCCCACGTAGCCGCTCACCGGCTTGGCCGCCTGGTATTCCAGCAGCAATTCCCCATCGACAAAACCCCTGATGGCGGTGCCGGCCACCTCCACCTGGAGGTCGTACCACTCCCCGGTGTTGATTTTCAGGGGCAGGCGAGCCCGCTGGAAACGCTGGTTGTTGACGTACTCAAAGAGGATGACGTTGTCCTCCAGGGCGTTGAGGCGCCAGACGAAATAGTTGGCCACGTTCTTGACGCCGAAGGCCAGGCCCGCGGCCCGGTCGATGTGGCCGGCGGTGGACTTGGTCCGGACTTTGATTACTGCGTCCTGGACCTCGCTCTCCCTGACAATGGCCAGGGGAAAGTAAAAATAGGCCTCGATGTTGTCCAGGAAATCCTGATACCGGCTCCCCATCACCTTGCCCATCATCTTGGCCAGTCCGGTCCCCAGACTGCTGCGATACTCGCCGCCGTCCTGGCGCAGCACGGTCCGGCCGTCCTCCACAACCAGATCCCAGTTGCCCACATGGGTGTAGAAGCCTTCCAGGCGGGGCTCCTGGGTCCGGTTGAGGAAGTCGTAGTTTCCCCGAAAGAAGGCGTCAATCATGGTGGGCACCGAGGCTTCGTTGACGATGGCCATGTCCAACAGACGGCTGCAGGCCAGGAGCCGGCCCAACAGGTCCAGGGTGCGCTCCATGGAGGTGATGTCCAGGCCGGTGAGGGATGCCTCCAGGAGGTCGCCTTTGATGGAGATGCCGAACCCCAAAGCCTGAAGCACCGCGGCCAGGAATTTCAGCCGGAGAAAACGACCGTAATAGGTGCCGATGCCGCCGGAGAAGTTCAAGGTGATATAATTCTGTCCGGGATTGTCGCTGGCCAGGCTGTCGACGGTGGCGTAGTGGTAGCCGAACTTGGCGCTGAGATTGAGATATTCCCGGGACAGCACCGCATAGCTGGCCCCTCCCGGCATTTTGCCCGCCCCCCCACCGGCGACGCCCTGCATCATGAGGGTCATGAAGCTGCCCGCATCCACCCCTATAGCCCCGGACCAGGAGATGCCCGGGTGGCAGAATCCCTTCCATAAAGCCTTCAAGGGGATGGAGGTGAGGTCGTCCGGAGTGACCTGATCGCAGGTGGTAAGGCCGTAGCGCAACCCGTCTCCCAGGTCGATGAGGTGGAGCTGGAGGGGGATGTGGGTCACCAGCCGGACGGCTGCGGCGCCCTCTCCGGCCCCGGTCTCCCCCAGCCCGAACATCTCTTTCACCGCGTATTCATGGGCGAAGCGGATAACATCGTGGAGGGTGCGGCAGCCGGCAGGCGTAAACTCCTGGCTGTCCGGGTCGGTGAGGTTCAAAGGAGAGACGTAATCAAGGAGGCCCCGGAGACGCCGGTGCATGGGGCTGTTGAAGATGTGCTTTTTCCGGGGGGACCGCAGCGACGCCTCCGCCTCCGAGATGGCTCCCTGGTACACCGTAGCCGTGTCGGCCACCAGGGTGATTTCCTCTCCTTCCTGCAAAGAAGCGGTGGCTTCCCCGGCGTCGAACAGGGCGGGCACGCCGAACTCCCGAGCCACCGAGGCCAGGTGGCTGGCCACGCTGCCGATGTTGGTGATGATTCCCTTGATTTTCCCCATGACCCGGGCATAATCCGGCGAGGCGGTGCGGGCCACCAGGATGGCGTCATCGGCAAGACCGGAGAGATCGGGCCCCTGTGCCAGGAACACCCGGCCGGTGGCGATCCCCGGCGACGCGGTTTTGCCGCCGGTCAGGAGCACCGGATAACCGCTCAAGTCCCGCTTTACCAGGTCCTGGTCGGAATCAGTCCTGACCAACCCCAAAGGCCGGGATTGCAGGATGAAGAGGCGGCCCTCCTGGTCCACCGCCCATTCCACGTCCTGGGGGCCGCCGAAGTGACGCTCCAGCGCCAGGCCATGGCGGGCCAGGGCGAGCACCTGGTCGCGATTGAGGCAGGGTTGGGTCTGCTCCGCCTCCGGGACGGGCGCAAGACCGATGCCGCCCTCTGCCCGGTTCACCAGCCGCTCCGGTTTCCGGGCGATCTGCTCAGCGGTGACGGCCAGGGTGGTTTTGTCCACATAGAAGGCGTCCGGCGAGGCCTCGCCGCCCACCAGGTGCTCCCCCAGGCCCCAGACGCCGTTGATTTTGAGCACGCCGGAGTCGGGCGCCGAGGGGTCCACGGTGTAGAGGACCCCCGCGGTCGCGGCGTCCAGCATGGCGATGCCGGCCACGCACATGGGGGTGTCCCAGTCGTCCAGGCCGAAGTTCAGGCGGTAGAGGATGGCCCGGGCTGCGTATTTGCTGGCCGCCACTTCTTTGTAAGCATCCAGGAGACCTTCCCGGCCCACATTGAGGACGGTGACATATTGGCCGGCAAAGGAGGCCTCGGAATCCTCGCCCACCGCGCTGCTGCGCATGGCCAGCCGGACTCCGGGGCGGGTGTGGGCCTCCAGAGCCTCATAGGCTGCGATAATGTGCTCTGCCAGGGACTCGGGAACCGGGGCCTCCCGGACCAGGGTCTGGATCTCTTGGGCCCGGGCTTCCAGGTCGCCCGGGTCCTGCAGGTTCATGCCCGCCAGCCGGTCCTCCAGGGTCTGAGCCAACCCCGTCTCCGCCAGAAAGCGGTCGAAGGCGTAGACGGTGATGACAAATCCCGGCGGGGAGGGCAACCTTAACAGGTTTCCCAGGACGGCCAGATTGGTGGCCTTGCCCCCGGCCACTTTGCCCATTTCGGGGGTCACCCGGGAGAGGGGCAGTACCAGGTCCTTGCCGGGAAAATAGGGGCAGGGATGAAAGATGCCTTGCACGCCCTGGTCAATTTCCTGACATTTATCCATTAAAAGGGAATACTTGTTCCCAGAAAGGCGGTTTACAGCCTCCACCAGGTTGCGGGTGGAGTTGAGGAGGCCCTGGTATTTCCCTTTCACCTCCCCCATGTGGAAGGGGGTGCTGCCGCAGTAAAGCTGCTCCAGTTCGGCCACCAGGTTCAGGGCGTCATGGTTATGAGTGAGAAATTCCCGGAATTGCAGGTATTTCTCCAAGACCTCGCCTTCGGCCTTGACCAGCAGGCGGCAGGCCTTTTTTCCCGTAAACAGTTCCAGGATGCTTCCCATGGCATACTCCTTACCGGGCTTTGCTATCTACAGCCCGCATCCTGCCCTCCTCCACCCCCAGGATGAAGACCGGGATGGCCAGGAGCAAAATCGCAGCCAGAATGCTGAATGACACTATATAATCGTAGCGGGCCAGGAGCAACCCCGCCAGGATGGGGCCCGCGGCGTGGCCGATGTCGAAGATGGTGCCGAACGCGCCCATGGCCGCGCCGAAGTTTTTCTCGTGCCAGACGTCCGCCACCAGGGCCGCAGACGAGGAGGTGACGAAAGCCTCCCCCAAGCCGAAGACCAGGGCGGTGACCAGGAGCAGGAAAAAGGAAGTAAGCAGCGGTATAGCGGCAAAGGACCCGGCGCACAGCACCAGGCCGGCCACAATGAGGGGTTTGCGGCCCCAGCGGTCGGAGACGCGCCCCATCAGGGGTTTGGCCAGGATGGTGGTGAGCACCTGCACGCCCCAGAGAAACCCGGCCTGGAATTAATTCAGCCCCGCCACCTTGACCGCGTACACCGGCAGGAAGGCCTCCAGGGCCCCCACGGTCAGGTTCTGCAGGCCCTCCATGTTGGAGGTGATGACCACCCGCCGGTCGCTCACCACCTCCCGGATGCCGGAGAAGAAGCGGCCCAGGCGTTCCTTCAGGGCCCCGGGGTGAGGCGCCACCGTCTCCCGGCCCCGCAGGGCGATGAGGCCCAGAACCAGAGCCGCGGCTCCGGAGATGCCGCTCAGCAGGAAAACCAGGCGGAAGTCATACAGGCCCGGGCCGTTGGCCGCGGTGGCGTAGGTGAGCAGAAAGCCCCCCACCGGCGCGCCCGCCAGGGTCCCCAGGATGGTCACTGAGGAGAACCAGGAGAGCCACTCGCCTTTTTTGGCGCCGGCGATGTCCGCCACCAGCGCCATGGCCACCGGGCCGTAGGTGGCGGTGGCCAGCCCGTGCAGGAAGCGGATGAGGATGAGCAGGCTGTAGTCGGTGATGAGCAGATAGGTGAAGGGCATCACCCCGAAGACGGTGAGGCCCATGAACAGGGTGCGCCGCCGGCCGATGACGTCGGACAGGGCGCCCGAGGGCATTTTGAAGAATGGGGGTATGCACTTGACTCAAGTGACCCCAATATGTAGTATGCGGGTATGGAAGATTACCCGCGGACTATAATGGAGTTTGAAAGTAAATTTGCCAGCGAAAGGTCCTGAATAGATTACCTAATGCTACTGCGTTCAGTAGTCCAAAAGTACTTTCATTTTCCCCCCTTTGCTAAAGGGGGGGTCAGGGGGGATTTGTCAGTATTTGTTAAGGGTTAATCAATAATTCCACGTAGTAGGACTAATCCCACTTCGGTGGCCTGAAGTTTTTTTGTCCCCTGCTTGTAAGAGAGCCACTACTTGGCGAAACGCTCGTGGATTGTTGCATTGCAAGGAATTTGATCTCAGTTGACCCATTGTCAGGGCAAAAAAAACCTCTCTTCCGAATCTTTTATAACACTAGATATAGTATGTACTTGAGTGAAATGCATACCCCCATTGAAGAAAATCCCTGTCACCGTGGAAATGCCCACGGCCAGACCGATGGCCTCCGGCCCGGCTCCCAGGTACAGCGCAAAGAGGGGCAGCACCGGATTGCGGGCCAGGGCGTAAGAGAAGCGGGCCAGAAAGCCCACGGAGCAGAGAGAGGTGAAGGTGTTCATGAGCTATGATTCATGTCCATGCCGGTGGGGCGGGCGTCTCTGCCCGCCGCCAGGCCCAGGCTGAAAAAATGGTGTCTGTCCCTATTTTCTTCGCCTCTATACCCGATTTTCCAGGCTCCATTCCGGTGTAGGAACCTCAATAGTGGTCATCTGCGCCTCGGCCTCAAAAGGGACCTCGGTCTTCAAAAAATCCTCAGCCCCGATCTTCAGTGAGTCCAACAACTTTTCCCTGGTTTTTTCCTGAGCATTGACCCCTGGAAGATCGATAAGCCAGCCGATCCACCAGTCGCCGCTTTGCTTGATCATGGCCCTGAATTTCATTGTTTCACCCACGGAATATCCAGGTCTTTGCAAATCTTCCTGGCCAGTTCGTCGATTATCTCCGTGTGTCGGGGCACCAACGTCTTCAGGTTCCCTCTCTGATAGATAGAGTGCCGGCGTCCTCCCCGGAGCAAAAAGGCCTTATGGTCTGTTAGGTGCCTGATGAGGGTTTTTCGCTTCACCAGATTCGAATGTAATAAAAAACCCCGCCTCCGTCAAGGGGGCGGGGTTGGGGCTATGAATGAGCTCCGGCGGCGTCCTATCTCTCACCCATATCAGGGTGGCAACCGCCCACCAATTCCGGGGACGGCCTTAAGGGCCAGGCCTGATTCTATTGGCCTCGGGGCCTGCATAACCCCCAGCCAGTAAATAATTATGGCGCCCCATGCGCACCCTGCAAAGAAAACGTCCTGCCGGTAATTACCCCGCTGGGTGACATGATGGGGCACCCGGGGAAAAACGACCCTGGCTTGACGACCCATGGTGGCGGCAACCTATCAAAAAGAGCCGCTCCTGCCAAGAATATTAGTGTCTGTCCCTATTTTCTTTCTATTTTCTTTATATCTTATGGCGCTTTTATGATCTTCTTTTTTTGGAACATCCGGTTCATGCAAAATCCTTACCGGACAGGCCTGGTGCGGGGGAGGTTCCCGCGGGCGAGACGCCTGCGCCGCAGGAGCCTCTGCTCCCCCGGCCCCTCCAGAAGCCGCTTTTCAGGTTTTCTCTCGGCTGATCTCCGCGTCCGTCAGGTAGCAGGCCGGATCCGGGGCCCAAAGATCGCCGGTCAGGGCCTCGGCCCGCACCCGGAAGTTGCCGCCGCACACCTCCAGCCAGCGGCACGCAGCACACCGGCCGGTCATGTAGCGCTTCTTGTCCTTGAGGCGGGAGAGGAGAGGGTCGCTGGTATCCGTCCAGATGGCGCTGAAGGGCCGTTGCCGCACGTTCCCGAAGCTGTGGTGCCGCCAGAACTGGTCGGCGTGCACCGCGCCGTCCCAACTGACGCAGCCGATGCCCCGGCCCGAGTTGTTGCCTTCGTTCATCTTGAGCAACTCCAGCACCCGGGCGGCCCGGGCCGGGTCTTCCTGGAGGAGTTTCAGGTAGATGTACGGGCCGTCGGCGTGGTTGTCCACGGTGAGCACCTCCGCCTGGCGGCCCATCTCGAAGAGCCGCCGGGTGCGGGCGCAGATGAGGTCCACCAGCTCCCGGGTCTCGGCGTGGCTCAGGGCCTGGTCCACCAGCTTGCTGCCCCGGCCGGCGTACACCAGGTGGTAGAAGCAGATGCGGGGGATGCGGTGCTCCTCCACCAGGTCGAAGATGGCCGCCACTTCCCGGAAATTGAGGCGGCTCACCGTGAAGCGCAGGCCCACTTTGAGGCCCACCGCCTGGCAATTATGCACCCCGGCCATGGCCTGGGCGAAGGACCCGGCCTGCCCCCGGAAGTCGTCGTGGGTGGCCTCGGCGCCGTCCAGGCTGATGCCCACGTAGGAAAGCCCCAGCTTTTGCAGGTCCCGGGCCACCTCCGGGGTGATGAGGGTGCCGTTGGTGGAAATGACGGCCCGCATGCCGAAGCTGACGGTTTTGGCGACCAGATCAAAGAGATCAGGCCGCATCAGGGGCTCGCCGCCGGAGAAGAGCATCACGGGCACGCCGAAGTCGCGCAGGTCCTCCAGCAGGGCCAGGGCTTCGGCAGTGGTCAGTTCATCGGGCGCAGCCAGGGCCCCGGCGTGGGCGTAGCAGTGGCGGCATTTCAGGTTGCAGCGCCGGGTGACGTTCCACACCACCACGGGGCGCTTGTCTGCGGAAAATTGCAGCAGGTGGGAGGGCAGGCTGCCGGAATGGCGCCGGTAACGCAGCACGTCGCCGGGCTCCACCGCGCCGCAATAGAGTTTGGAGACGCCGATCATAGAGACCCGCCTACTCTCGGAACAGGGTCTTCTGGTAGTAGTCCCGGATCACCTGGTTGAGGTAGGCGTCCAGGTTGAGGAGGGCTTCCCGGTTGAGGATGAAGCTCTCCTGGGAGGTGCGGTCCCGCACCAGTTTCAGGGCGTGCTCCAGGTCTTTGGAGAGGTCCTGGCAGATTTTGAAGGCCGAGGTCTCCCGAGTCAGGGCCTGGTGGAGGATTTCGTCCACCGCCTCGTCGTCGAAGTGCAGGGTGAGGCCGTGCTCCTCGGAGAAGCGCTCCTCAAAATGGCGCACCTGCTGGTGGAAGCGGCCCAGTTCGTCGAAGGCGCTCTTCAGGTCCGCGTCCCAATGGAGATACTGATCGATGAGCATCTCCACCCGGAAGCTGGTGAGGGGCATCTGGTAGCGGTGCAGCAATTCCCGCTCCCGGCGCCAGATGGATTCCCGCAGCACCTCCCGCTCCCGATGGCCGGCCCGGAGAAAGCGGGCCTCCCGCTCCGGGTCGTCGGCCCGGGCCAGGAGTTTTTCCAACTCCGCGTCGGGTTGGGCCACCACTTCGGGGGTTACCAGGAATTGGCGGATGTCCGTGGAGGGCAGGCGTTTTTCAAACTGGATGAGGATTCGTTCGATGACGCTCACCAGGCCCCGGGCGCCGGTCCTTTCTTTGGCGGCCCGTTGGGCCAGCATCTTGAGCGCCTCGTCTTCGAACTTGATGTCGATGCCGTAGGCCGAGAAATCCCGCTTCTTGCTGGTGATGATGGGATTGTGGGGGTTGGCCAGGATCTGGTAGAGGTCGTCCGCGTTGAGCTCCTCCAGGACGGTGATGACCGGCAGGCGTCCCACGAATTCCGATTCGAAGCCGTATTTGATGAGGTCCTCGGCGTTGACCTGTTTCAGCAACCGGCGCTCCGCCTCCTTGGTGGTGATGGCCTTGCCGAAGCCGATCTGCTTCTTGCTCAGGCGTTCCCGCACGATTCTTTCCAGACCGTTGAAGGCCCCGCTGACGATAAAGAGGATGTGCCGGGTGTTGACGGTGCGCTTTTCCTTCTTGCCGGTGCGCCGGTACTGCTCGATGGCCTGGATCTGGGAGACGGGGTCGTGGGGCACCTTCAGGTCCACCTCCGTCTCTTCCATGGGCTTGAGCAGGGCCCGCTGCACCCCGGTGCGGGAGACGTCGGGCCCCCACACGGAGCCGGACGAAGCGATCTTGTCGATTTCGTCGATGTAGATGATGCCGTATTGGGCCAGCTCCAGGTCGTCGCCGGCGGCGTACACCAGGTCCCGCACCAGATCCTCCACATCGCCGCCCACGTAGCCCGTCTCGCTGAATTTGGTGGCGTCCCCCTTGACGAAGGGCACGCCCAGCTTCTTGGCGATGAGTTTCACCAGATAGGTCTTGCCCACGCCGGTGGGGCCGACGAGGATGATGTTGTTCTTGATGGCGCCCACGCCGGGTTCGGGCTCCCGGCCCTGGTCCAGGCAATGGCGGATCTTGTTGAAGTGGGTGCAGATTTTGGTGGCCAGGATGCTCTTGGCGTCTTCCTGTTTGATGACGTATTCGTTGAGGTAGGCTTCCAGCTCTTCGGGCTTCAGGTCGAAGTCGATCTGGCTGAGCTTGCCGCCCTTGCCCGCACTCTTGCCCTCCCGGTCCACCTTGGCCACCCAGTACGGGGAGATGACCTTGATGCGGCTGCCGTATTTTTTGGTGAGGTAATCACTGATCTCCCGTTCCAGTTCCTTCTGGTCCGGTACCTTGTCCAGGCGCTCCTGGGCGGCGGACTGGCGCGCCGTGCGGGACCGTTTGCTTTCGTCCATGCCTTATTATATCCCCGCCCCTTCGGCCGGCGCAAGGCCGAGGCGGAATCGGCCCGGTCTTGCAATGATTTTTGCCCTTTAATATATTGCAGGGATGACGGGGGGAGGGGTCTGGAGGCCCGGGGGAATTAAATCCGGTACTCATTTTATTATGGAAACAGCTTTCAGCTTTCAGGAAAAGGCCAAGGCAGGGGATTCTGCTCCCGCCGAAATCCCTTAAAGCTGAAAGCTAAAAGCTGCAAGCTCCAGGCTGATTCCCGAAAGGCCCCGGGCTGCGGGAAAAACTTCTCGAACAGGAGCGGACATGGCTGACGTGCAGCAGGTGGTGGACAGGATTCTGGCCGGGGACGTACGGGCCGCGGCCCGGCTCATGCGGGACCTGGACGACGGCGTCCCCGGCGCCCGGGAGGTGCTCAAAGGCCTCTATCCCAACAGCGGCCGGGCCCATCTCATCGGCGTCACCGGCTCGCCGGGAGTGGGCAAGAGCACCCTGACCGACCGGCTCATCCAGCGCCTGCGGGCCGACGGACGCACCGTGGGGGTGGTGGCGGTGGACCCCACCAGCCCCTTTTCCGGGGGGGCCATCCTGGGAGACCGCATCCGCATGCAGCGCCACGCCACCGACCCGGGCGTCTTCATCCGCTCCCTGGCCACCCGGGGCCACTTCGGGGGGCTGACCGCCTCCACCCGGGCGGTGCTCACCGTGCTGGACGCCATGGGCAAGGACGTGCTCCTGGCCGAAACGGTGGGGGTGGGCCAGGACGAAGTGGAGATCGCCGCCACCGCGGACACCACCATCGTGGTCACCGTGCCCGGCCTGGGGGACGACATTCAGGCCCTGAAGGCGGGCCTGCTGGAGGTGGCGGACCTGCTGGTGGTCAACAAGGCGGACCGGGAAGGTGCGGACCGCACCCGCCAGGACCTGCTCATGATGCTGGACATGCGCCGGGGCCGGGACCCCGAAAGCTGGCAGCCCCGGGTCTATCTCACCCAGGCCAAGGATGATGTGGGCGTGGCCGAACTGCTGGAAGGCGTCCGGGAACACCGGGAATTTCTGCACCGGGACCAGGGGCGGGCCCTGGCCGCGGCCCGCCGGGGCCACGTGCGCCAGGAATTTCTGGAACTGCTCAAGGAAGGGGTCTTCCGGCGCCTGGTGCGGCGGCTCGACCAGGACGGCCGCCTGGAGGCCGCGGTGGAGGCCATCCTGGCCCGCCGGACCGACCCCTACAGCGCCTGCGAGGAGATGATCCGGACCTGTCTGGACAGGTCGGAGTGAGGGGGGAGGATTCAGGTTGGCGTCAGGGACGGGAGCCCCTGGATCATCGAGGCGGGCATTTTCCCCTTGATGCTCCCGGCCTCCAGGGTCTATAGTACATCCATCCCTCTGGCGGGAAAATCCCCGGCCAGAGCTGCTGCATGCTGATCACCATGAAGGAGGGGGGAGATGTCAGAAGGTGTCATTACCGTCGATAATGTTTCTCAAGAGATGGTAAAAGGACTTTTTGATGCCGCTTACATGGACGCCTCGATTGAACCGGACGGCGACATCAAGGTGAGGGAAAAATGTTCATGCTGGATAACGATCGATAAAGAACGGCGGAAGATCACCCTGGCCGCGTTTTTTAAGTTCTCCCCCGATGCGCCTGATTTGACCAAACTGGACGTGGTGAATCAAATCAACATGGGGTTTAACATTGTGCGAGCCACGGTTTCGGGCGACTTGTTACGGTTCGATTACGATCTCTCCCTGGAGGGCGGGATTTTCTACCGCTATCTGGTGATGCTGGTCAAACGCTTTTGCCAGATCCCCCATGACGCCCTGGCCACGTACGCCCAAGATATTGTGTTGTAGTCCCCCTCATAACACATGAAAAGGTCGGCGGGGTAAAAGGTCGGTGGGGCGGGCGTCCCCGCCCGCCGCCCAGGCCCCGGCTCAGGAGCTTTAAGGACTGTAGGCAGCACTGTCCGGTCCGGAAATTGCCTGAGAGGCGGCTTTGCCCTGGAGAAGTCCCCGAGAGCCTCGCAATTCGGGCTGACCCCCAAGCGCTGCGCAGAAAAAGATGTTCCCTGGACAGTGCTGTCCGGTAGGGATTTTGCAAGTGCCTGGTTTTAAGCCCCCTCCCCACGGTGGGAGGGGGCTTAAAATCGGGTCATGACAAGACCCCTACCGGACAGTAATGCGCTGTAGGGCTGGAAAGCAAAGCGCATCCCGCCGTTCGCCCGGCCAGATCTCAAAGGGTGGGTTTTGCCCCACCTCATTCCTTCTCCCACATTCCCGGGTAATGCTCGGTCCGGTGGAGAGGAGAATGAGGAACGGTCGCCCGCCTACTCCTCCACCTCCCTCAGGGAGCGGATGCGCCATCTGCCCAGTTCTCTGGAGAACCCCACCTTATAGATCTGGGTGATTTCCTCCGATTCCTCCGATCTCATTCCCTGCACCTGAATTTCCCAGGTGACCTTGGCGTAGGCCTTGTCCTCGCCCATGGCCTTCACGTCCTCCAGCGAAAACATGAGCTGGTGAAAGGTGAATCTTTCCCAGTAGCGCAGGGCGTCTTTGCGTTTCTGGTCCAGGTTGGGAAAGAGGTAGGAGTAGCAGCTCAGGTATAGAATGATGTCCTTCTTGAGCTGCGCCTCCCGCAAGTCTTTCAACATGCCTTCCAACTGCTCCTGCAGGGAGGCCTCCTTGGGGGGCTCGGCCTTGGGCTCGAAGGTCTCGGGCGTCGCCGGTTTCACCTCCGGGGTTTCCGGTTTGGCGGGTTCCGGTTTGGGCGCTTCGGGCTTGGCCGGCTCAGGCTGAGGAGCCTCCGGTTTGGCTGGCTCAGGCTTGGGCGGTTCAGGTTTGGCCGGCTGGGGCTCTGGAGTCGGCGCCGGCGGTTTGGCGGGCAAAGCCGCCACGGGGGCTGGCGCCGGAGGCGGGCTTGGGGCCTGGACCTTGACATAAAGCAGAACCGCCAGCACCACGATGAGGGCCGACATGCCCCCCAGGATGAAATATATCCAGGGGGGCAGTGAAGGGCGCCCCGGGTTGCCGGGAGGCGGGGCCTGGGGCTGCATACGGGGCGGCTCCGGCGTCGGGGGCCGGGGCGATTCCGGCGGCGCCGCGAGGCCGGAAGTGAGGGCCGCACCTGCGGCGGGCAAGCCGGCATTGCACTTGTGACAGACCTCCTGTCCCGGCGCCACCCGGATGCCGCACTGCGGGCAGACGATATTCCCTCCCTCAGGTTGGAGCAGATAGCTTTCGCACTCGCCGCAATAGCGCTGGCCTTCTATCACCGTCGCCTGACAATGGGGACATTGGGGCATCTTCAACCTCCGCTTCCGTCGACCCGGCCATCGTGGCGAACCGGGCTGGGCCTGCCGTCAGAATCATCGGATGCCTGCATCAAACGGGAATATTCGAGAAATGTCAATACCCTGCTTCGAAAAGTTTTTTGTAGGGTGCGCACTGCGCACCGTAAGGATGCTTAACTTTTCATAATTTATGGGTGAGCCCAAGGCTCATGAGTAACTGTCTTGAAAAGTTCTTGGTGGCGCCGGCATCTTGCCGGTGCAGCGCACAGGCTGAAAGCCTGTGCCCAAAGGCGGCGGGCAGAGACGCATGCCCCACCGGCCTTTTCATGGGTTCCGGGCGGGCCAAGGGCCCATGAGGGACTGCTATGAAAAGTTCCTTATCCCCCCTCTCCCCCGGCGGGGGAGAGGGCTGGGGTGCGGGGGAAAACTTTTCATGCTTTGCGAGTGAGCCGAAGGCTCATGCGCAACTGCTGCTATGAAAAGTTCCTTATCCCCCCTCTCCCCCGGCGGGGGAGAGGGCTGGGGTGCGGGGGAAAACTTTTCATGCTTTGCGAGTGAGCCGAAGGCTCATGCGCAACTGCTATGAAAAGTTCCTTATCCCCCTCTCCCCCGGCGGGGGAGAGGGCTGGGGTGAGGGGGAGAACTTTTCATGCTTTGCGAGTGGGCCTCAGGCCCATGAGTAACTGCTATGAAAAGTTCCTTATCCCCCTCTCCCCCGATGGGCATAAGCGCTAACTTAAGGATCAGTGTTCAACTGACAATTTCTTTAAAATATCTATTTGTAACAGCCTCTTGCGTGGAGGCTCCCTTAAATCCAGAGAGATTTGATGCCAATTTTTCCAACACG
>VGSQ01000023.1 GCA_016874975.1 Deltaproteobacteria bacterium | reverse complement strand
GCAGGGAGTGTTTCTCTGGTGCGGCAGATACCTTCTAAGAAGACGGGCCAAGTAGCGCGCCTGATGGCGGCACTGCTCTTCATGTCCGGTCCCTGCCACCCCATTGCGATGGCTGAGGTATTGTTCATACAGCGCCCGGCGATAGGAGGTCATGGGGCTTTGCCTTGCACCAGCAATTCGAAATCGGAACGCATCCTTCCCCTGGGGTTCATAGCGAACTCCAGCCAGCGGGGGATGCATTTGTCATAACCGTAGCCGCTCTCCAGGCAGCGCTGCCGGCCCCGCTGGCCGATGGCCCGGGCTTCATCGGGGTGGGCCAGATAATATTTAACCTTGTCAACCATTTCTACCAGGTCTGCGAAGAATTCCGCCTCCACCCCTTCCTGAAAAAGCAGGAGATGCTCCACGGTGCGTTCCGCCAGCATGAAGCCCCCGCAGGCTGGTATTTCAAAGGAGCGGCTGGTGTGAAGGTCCCGGTGGTTGCGGGTCAAAAGGCCCAAGGCGATGCCGGCCTGGGACAAGGCGGCGGCGTAGTCGTCGCCCCAAAGCCCTTCACAGTGCAACACTCCGGCTTGTCGCAGTTTGGTGCTGCGACACTTCTCCCAGCCCCAGCTAGAGACAAAGAGGTGGGGGGTGACGTTCAAAACGGCTTCGAGAAAACGCTCCCGTTCCGCTTCATAATGCCCGATGAATATGACGGAGCCAGACAATGCCGGTATGGGCAGGTCCCGGGTCACCGGCCGGTGCAAATGTGGGTCGTACCCGGAAAAGGTCTCATAAACGCAGCGGGCTCCTCTTTGCAGGCAATCCAGGGCCACTGCCTTCTTGGACACGAAAAGGACATCGTAATAGGACATGCCGGCCAGGTGATGTCGCCAGCCTTTGGAACCCCTGCGGGTAAAAGGATCGTCCAGATGGAAAGAGGCCAGAGAAGAGCAATATTTCCGACAAGCTGCCAACGTCTGAGGAAAAAGGTGCACCCCCTTTTCCACCCAGAGGAGGTCGCATGAGGAGACTTGAGCCGCGGCAAGGACCTGACGGTTAAGGGCCAGAAAGCTGGGGCCGATCCCTAACCTATTTTCCACCCGTTTCCATAAGGGCAATTGGTAAGTGAAAGGGAAAAAGCGATTGGAGTCCACTGCGGCGATATCGTGGCCCAACTGCCGCATCCAATTAAACCGCTGGAGAGACGTGGATTTGGGGGAACAATTGCCGATAAAAAGAATCTTCATAACCTGGAATTGTTGACCACAAAGTGGACGGCGGCGGCGATGCCATCCACCATATGCTTGAAGGAATAACGGGAAATATGCTTCCTGGCGCCCAGGGATATGGAGAGGTATTGCTCCTGAGACAGAGACGCCGCCTCCTGCATGGCTTGGATAAGAGCCTGGTGGTTATCCAGGGGGACCCGCCAGCCGGTGCGACCGGGAATAATCAAGTCAGGAGCGCAGCCACAGCTTTCGGCCACAATGCAGGGCAAACCGCAGGCCATGGCTTCGTTCACCACCAGCCCCCAGGTTTCGGTAGGATCGGATACCAGGATCAAAAAATCAGCCAAGCTGTACACCCGAGGCATTTCAGATTGGTTGACAAATCCCAGAAAGCGCACTTTCTCCAGGCCCTGCCTCTGAACCATATGCCTCAGGTCGTCTTCCAGAGGGCCGGACCCCACAAAAATCAGGTGATGGCTGGCGGCCAGGCTGCTGGCAGCGTATGCCCGGAGGATTTCCCGAACCCGTTTTTTATGGGTAAATTTGCCGCAGAATATAAAGCCACGGCTGTCGGCCGGCAACGCGAGGTCCGCCAACATTGTTTTGCGCTTGGCCAAACTCTCCCGGTAGCCGGATTGAAAACGTTCATTTTCCACAGAGTAAGGGGCATAGAAAAGCCTTGCCGGCGGCACACCATGATGCCTTAGGAACAGTCGGTTCTTTTGACCAATACAAAAGACCGCAGAATATTGTCGCAGCAGCACCATCCAAGCCATGCGGTTCAGAGGCGTCCGCGCTCCATTTCCCCGGCTTTCTTGATTTGACTCCCCCAGGAAGAAAAGGGGCGTTCCCCTCACACGCAACAAGGCCAAGATTGAGGTATAGAGCAGAAATGGTTTGATGCCTACCATAAGTACTGCATCAGGGATAAAATTACGAATTTGTTTGGAAATAGCACGGGCTAATGCAATCTCTTGTTTTGGTGTCAAATGAAAGTCTGACTTTTTAAGCATAATTTCATAAGGATATCCTTCCAACAATGGAATATCCCATTTAATTTGCTGTCCAAAATCTTCATCATGATGGGGTTCTGATGAACCGCCGGCAAAATAAAAAAGGCATTTCAGGTCAATATCGGGATGAGCGGCAAGCATACGCCACAATGGCGCACGGTATTGAATGGGATGGCTGTCGATGACTGCTATACGAATTTTATTATGGGGAGTTGTCATAAAAATAAATTAAAGAAATAATAATGCAATCGACAAAGCTTTCTTTTATTTATTTCCGTTTGAGACCTACTACTCCTATGCAGTAATAGGGGTATCGCATCATTAAAGTTAAAGGGAAATCGATATATTGTAGGAGCCTCAAGGGAAAGGTCAGGGTCCAGCCAAGCTTATGGTTGATTCCGGTTAACGTTCGCATCGTATTGGTAAGTTTTTGGCTGACGTAGCCGCTGATACAATCTTCCACGACAATATCCAAGCCATTGGCATTAAATAATTCTCTCATTTCTGAAAAAGTATACCCCAGGCGAACATGTCCGCCGTCTTCAATAGTCGATAATAAACCATCTCCTATTAATGGTTTTAGGCCCTTATTCGGTGTCGTCAGAATAAGTCTGCCGCCACCTACCAACATTGACGACAAATCACCGATGAGTTTGTCATCATCCAGAATATGTTCAATGGTTTCAAAACAGATAATCTGGTCAAACCTACCCAAAGACGGCGCCATCAAGTGGAGCTCCCGCAGGTCAAGGTTCAGGAAAGAGGCCTTGTTAAGGCACAGAAGTTGAGCCCGTCGCGCCGCCTTGCGATTGTTAGCGTCATCGAAGGACACCCCGATGGACTCGTTACCCAGCATGGCGGCATACAGGGTGAAAGCCCCTGAACCGCAGCCCGCCTCCAGGGTTCTCAGGGGCCCTGCCTGCAGGTGGCGCCGAAGAAAGCGATACCGGTCCCAGACCATGGGGTCTCCATGGAGGACGGTGGCCTTCCAGCCCAGGAGTCTTACTAAAAAGTCGCTCATTACTTTTCCCTTGTGATATGTCTTTTATTCATCTTGGCACTAATGTTGAAAATTGATTTTTA
Organism: Deltaproteobacteria bacterium; assembly: GCA_016874975.1. Lineage (GTDB taxonomy): Bacteria > Desulfobacterota > Desulfobaccia > Desulfobaccales > 0-14-0-80-60-11 > VGSQ01. Next base: position 31,597 of record VGSQ01000023.1, on the reverse strand, counting down.
TTCAAAGAAATATGGTCATAGAGATTGCCATTGGCCTTCTTACAAGCATAATATCCCCCGAAACTTTTTGACCATTTCCTGAAGAAGATGTTTTTCTTGCCAAGGTAATATTCAATTTGTGCCCATAACGGCAACAATACTTGATGTAACGATTTTCTGCTAAGCTTAAGGTAAACCCATCCCAAAAAGTGATGGAGCCAATTAACCCAATAGGGAATTTTAAGAAAACCGGGACGTTCAACGATATTTATAACGTCAAATCCACATGAATTGAGCAATCTGGAGCAAGACTTACGGGAATGAACTCTTAAATGATATTCCGGTTTGTCGTGATAAAAAGGGACGGTAACAATAAGCACTCCATCTTCTTTAAGGATATGCCTTATATTCTGAAGGGCATTTGCATCGTATTTGAGATGTTCAATGACTTCACCCATTATAACCACATCAAAGGTATACTTTCGAAATGGAAGTGGCGACTCCACATTGCCAATTACTAATTTGTTTATATCAGATATTATGGCAATATCGAACCCGTAGACATCATACCCTCTTAATAGCATACCGTAATAATCCCTGCCTCCAGCAACCCCAATAACCAAAACTTTACCTTCCTTTTTAAATTGGGAAATTAATCTATAAATAATGTAGTATGCTTCATAAGCTCCTCCCAGGTTTATAAAGTTGCTTTGATATTTGGCCGGCACTAAATACGCCGACGCCCCTAATGTTGATTGGATAATCGTTTTATAGATGTTTTGGAGAAAATCGATATGGCGGATTCGCTTAATCATTTTAGTTCAAAAACCTCAAGTGTAGTTTGAAAGATGACCCATTTAGTAAATGCATCTTTATTGATGCTCATTCCTTGGCAGCTTATTGTGGTGACCAGCAATAACCTCTGATGATTTTTTCTGTCACCATTTCACGGTCTGCCGGAGTAAGCCAAACCGTCCAGGTCGTAAAGAGCGCCGCAACCATTGTTGCCGCGCCGACACCGGCCCATCGCACCAGAAAAGGTCCGGGGAGATAGCGATGGACAACCCATCCCATCCCCAGGGAAACGACAACGGTAAGGGCAATAGCCGGCCAAAGGCGTTTGGCGAAAGGCCCGTAAGGTTCCTGAAGCAGACGACAGGTATCTTTAATGACCCAATGGCTGCAAAATATTAGCTCTGCAGTCGTCAAGCCCACGGGTACCGCCCAGGCGCCTAAGGGCCCCACGAGGATGGCCGTGACCGCCACTCCCAGGAGGCCGGCGGCCAGGTAGAGCCAGGCCAACCGACGGTGGCGGTTGGCGGCGGCGGTGAAGGTGGCGCTGGCCAGCCAGGGGATTTGCAGCACAATCATCAGGAGCAGGAGTTTCAGGAGGACAGGGTCGGGGGGCAGTTTCCCCCGGGTCCAGACGGCCATCACTTCTGCGCCTTCAAACCACAAGGCTGCGGCCAGTCCTACCGTCACCGCCGAGGCGGCCCCCACCAGCAGGCGATGCAGAGTCTGGAGCCCACCGTAATCCTGGCGGGCTTCCAGGCTGGTGAGGTCCGGCCATAGAGCAACATTCATACCAGCAGAGATCTGGCGGCTCAACGCGGCCAGGGTGCGGGTGGTGACCAAAACGGCCACACCCACCCCTCCCAGGCTGGCCGAGACAATGAGCACAGGCCCCTGTAGGGTTAGCGCATTTGCCAGGATGAGGAGGGCGAACAGAAGGCTGGGACCAAGTAATGCCTTGACAAAGGTGAGACGGGCGCCAAAGACGCCGGGAAACAATTCCGGCAGACGGTCTTTAACGTGGAGGAGAACCAGCAGAGCAGTCAGCGCCATGGGAATGAGTTGAGTGACTGCGACCGCGGTCATACTTCCCCCCCTCCACAGCACCAGAGCAGCCAGCGACAAAGCCAAGATAAGACGGAGATTGCCCACCCACTGGCTGCGGGCCAGGTTGCCGGTGAAGCGATAAATCCCCACAATGAGGCCCCAGGGCATAGCCCAGAGGACCTGGAGGCCCAGAAGCCATAGCACCCAGCGGGCCGCCGGAGTAGGGGTTTCTCTGAGGCCCAACCAGGCGTGCAAAGGAAAGAACCAGGCGGCCAGTCCCAGAAGCAGAGTGCCGGCTACAGCGACGCCCAGATAGAAAGCCATGGCCGAGTGCTGCACCTGGGTGTAGGTTTCCAGGTCGCCGGTGGCGTAAGCCTGGATCAGGCGATTGCCTGCGGCCATATTCATGCCCAGATCCAGGGTGGAGAGGTAGCCCACCATGGCAAAGAGGGCCAGCCATTCGCCATATATTTCCGGTCCCCAGCAAACGAGAAACAGGGGCACCAGCAGCAGGTTGCCTATGGTGGTGATCACCTGGGAAGAAAAGATTGCGGTTAGGCTGTGCAAAAATTTTTTAAGCAAAGTTTATATCCACACATTCATAAGTAAACTGATGATTATTTGTGTAACTTATTAAGAAATTGTTAATTATTATTACTCTGGTCTTCTCCCACAGGCCAAAATCGTATGGGCTAACTTTTCTTTAATTTTTTCTTTAATAGGGAATTGAGGAAGTAATAAATTTCCAAAAATAATTAACATTGGAGCTATAAATTTCGATAATAAATAATTAGGGTGGCAGTTTAAAAAGCCAAAAAAGTTATGTGGCTTAATAATGACAGGGCTCAGTCCTATTTTTATAAATTCTTTGCGGTGCAACCCACAGCTATAATCTATTTCAGGAATCTGATAACCTGCAAGACCTCTTGTTCTAATCATATTTCTCATAATATGCATGCCGCATGGTACAATAGAAACAATCCAACCACCAGGTTTGGTAAAGTCATAAAGTTTTTTCCAAATGCTTTGACGGATACCATCTTCTAAAAAATGTTCAACCACGCCAACATGAAAACACATATCGTAAGTTTCTTGAGTTTCATATTCTAATATATCTGCAACTTCTATTGTGGCTTTGATAGCCTGAAATTCTTTGACCTCTTGAATAAAATGTTTCGCTCTTTCAACGACATTTGGTGAGACGTCGATACCGTGAATTGGAAAGCCTTTCAAGGCCAAGGCAACTAAATTTCTCCCCCCCCCGCTTCCCAATTCAAAGAGTTTGGCAGGAGGAATTATTTGGGTAACTCTCAAGATACGCCTCCATGCCCAACCTAATTTGTTAGTTTTTTTTAAATCACTGGCTGAATGGCAGTGATGCTCGTAGGCCTGTAATTTCAATATCTCTTTCCACAATTCAGTTGGATTTTTTTTCATGTTATTCATTATTATGATATGCAAATAAATTGATTGTTTAATTTATCAACTAACTATTTCATTCCAAGGATCCTTTCCACGGCATTTTCGACCTCCTTTACACCGATGGTCTGCATGCAAGTAAGGTGCGCGCAATTGTCTTGAAAGCAAAGATCGCAAGGGGCGAGGGCGCGCAGGAGTATGCCCTGGTCGGTATGGGGGTCCCACATCCTGGGAAACTGGCGGGCACTGAAGAGAGCGACGATGGAGGTGCCCACCAGCGCGGCCAGGTGCATGGGGCCGGTGTCCAGGGTGACCAGGACGTGGCAGCGGGCCAGCAAGGCGGCGGTCTCCAGGACGGTGGCCTGCCCGGCGGCGATGAGCTTGTCGCCGGGGAAGCGGGTGGCCAGGTCCTGCAGCCGCTCCCGGTCGCCGGGGCCGCCCACGAGAACGAAGAGGGGTTGATAGGCCTCATAAAGGCTACGCCCCAACTCCGCAAAATTCTCCAGGGGCCATTGTTTGGCCTGTTCCTTGGCGAAAGCCTGGAAGCCGATTATGATGCGGCCGTCCCGGCGGTGGGGGTGCAAGAGCTCTTCCGCCAGGCGGTGGCAGGAAGCCGGGAGATTCAGGATGAAGGGACGGATGCCGTTGATGCCGGCCCGGCCCAGGAGGAGAAGAAGGCGCTCCACCTCGTTGTGCGGGGGCACGTAGTCTTTCAGGGTGCGCAGGTCGAACCCGGGGAAGGCATTGGCCAGGTCGAAGCCCAGGGCCCCTTTGACGCCCAGGAGGCGGGCAAAGAGCAGGTCCCGCAGGTTTCGTGAGAGGGAGCTCCGTTCCTGGGGCAGCAGGACAAAGAGGTGAAAACCCCGGCGGCGCAGGTCCCGCAGCAGAGAGCGGCGGAAGCGCCAATGAGCCAGGTCCTCCTGATAAAAGGTGATGATCTCATCCACCAGACCCAGGCCCTCCAGGACCTCATGGGCTTCGGGCAGGCCTTGGGGGCCCGGCGAGGTGAGCAGGCACAGATGGGATGAGGGAAAATTCTCCCGGAGGGCCGCCAGGGCGGGCAGGGCGCAGGCCGTGTCGCCGATGTTGCCGGTGCGGAGGATCAGGATTTTGCCTTTCTGTGATCGCAATTTTTCAAGGATCACTCGCGTTCTTGGGAACAACAAAAGGGTCATTTTCTTCAGGACAAGATTAGCCCCTTTCCTCAGACAAAGGGCCAGCTTAAGACGGTTCATGATTTTTTCAGAAAATAGGCGATCTTATTTTCATGAAGAATACGAATACAATCAAACCCATTTTCAGCAAGTTTCAATTTTATTTTTGCAAATATTGTTTCGTCATGAAATTCCATTACTATTCTTTTAGTCATTTTGAGTACATTTTTCCCCCCACATATAGCATCATACTCTGCCCCCTCAATATCAAATTTTATCAAGTCAATAGGCCCTTTGATTTCATATAACTCCGCAAAATGGTCTAAAGTATCTACCATTACAGGAAATTCTTTGTAATTACCTTTTTTCAGTAAATTCTTATATCTCCATTCCACAATACTACCATCACCGGTGCTTAAACAACTGACTATAAATTTCATAATCCCTTGTTGTGCTCCGATGGCTAAAGGAAATATTGCAACATTCTGAATTTGGTTGGCTTTTAAATTCTTTGAAAGAATTGAAAAAATATCGTAATTGGGCTCAAATGCAATGATCCTTCCATTCCTTACTCTTGATGAATTTCTCAGGGAAAAAGCCCCGATATTTGCACCTAAGTCTAAAACAGTCCAACCATTTTGTGGAATAAAATAATCTTCTCTTTCATATACCTTATCCACAAAAATTTCTTTGAAAGTCCCTGCTTCAGGGGAACTGATATTAAAAAATATTTTTAGGTCATCTAATTTTAAAGATACTAATCTATGCTCATTTATTCCATAAACTCCTAAGTAAAATAAAATTCGTTTTAAATAATAAGAGATAACTTTGAATTTAGCAAATAAGCCAAAAGAATATTTCCAATAACATAAAAAATATTTAAAAGAATTTTTTAAATTCATTTAAAAATTCAAAGGCAAATTTGTTGCTGAAATCAATAGCGCCCAGGGCCGGCTCCAGGTTTGGCGGCCGGTGCGGTAGGCAGCCAGGGTGGCGGCCGCGGCGGTGGGGTCCAGGGGGCCCCGGGTGGCCGCGTCCCAGCCGGGCCAGTCCCGGAGCCAGGGTTCAAAGGGGAAGGTGAAGGTCATCTTGGGGCGGTGCACCACTTCCCGGGGCAGCAGGTCGCCCAGGGCGTTGGTGAGGAGCGCCTTGGGGACGCGGCCGTTCACCCGGGAGGCCGGGGGCGAGCCCAGCACCGCGGCCACCAGGACCGGGTCCAGGAAGGGCACCCGGGTCTCCAGGCCGTGGGCCATGGACATGCAGTCCGTGTCCTTGAGCAGTTGATTCTGCAGGTAAAAGTGAATCTCACAGCGGGAGAGCCGGTCCACCGGGGCGAGCGCCGGAGCCGGGGGCGCGAGGGCGTCGGCCACGGCCCGCACGTGGGCCAGGGTGTCGCCGGTGAGGCGGGCCACCTCGGGCGGGGTGAACAGGCCCCGGATGGCCCCGTACCAGCCCAGGCTCCGGTGCAGGGCCAGGAAGGGGAGCTTGCGCAGCCGGCCGGGGAGCGCGGGCAGGGCGCCGTCCAGCCCGCGGAGCAGGGGCCCCAGGGCCGCCAGGCGGGTGAGGAGGCCGGCCCGCTGAAAATGGGGATAGCCGCAGAAGAGTTCGTCCCCCCCCAGGCCGGAGAGCACGGCCTTGAGACCGGCCTCCCGGGCCAGGCGGGAGACGAACCAGGTGTTGACGCCGTCGATGCTGGGCTGGTCCAGGTCGGCCAGGGCCCGGGGCAGGTCCTCCAGGAAACCCCGCCGGGTGAGGGTGAGAACCTGGTGGTCGGTGTGGTATTTTTGGGCCACCAGGCGCTGATAGGGCTCTTCGGAAAAGTCGGCCTCCTCAAAGTTAATGGAGAGCGTGGTGAGGCGGTCCTGGCGGGCCAGGGCGGCCAGGGCCACCAGGGCCGAAGAGTCGATGCCGCCGCTCAGGAACACCCCCAGCGGTGCGTCCGCAATGAGGTGGAGGTTGACCGTTTCCCCCAGGAGGGCGCGCAGGTTATCGGGACGGCAGGCGTCCGGGGGGGCGGGTTCTTGGGTCCAGAGGTCATGGTAGCGGTGGAGGGTGGCCCGGCCCTGGCGCACGGCCAGGTAATGGCCGGCGGGCAGCGCCTGCACGCCCCGGAGGGTGGTGAGGGGGACGGGCGCCGAGCCCCAGAGCAGGAAGGCGGTGAGGGCGTCGGGGTTTTGCTCCACCGGGAACAGCCCCGACGCGGCCAGGGCCCGGGTTTCCGAGGCGAAGACGATTTTGTCGTCATCCAGGAAGTAATAGAGGGGCTTGATGCCGAAGCGGTCCTTGACCAGGTACAGGGTCCGGCGGGGGGCGTCCCAGAGGGCGAAGGCGAACATGCCCCGGAAGCGCAGGAACGCGTCCACGCCCCACTCTTCATAGGCGTGGAGGACCACTTCGGTGTCGGTGCGGCTGCGGAAGGTGTGCCCCAGGGTTTGCAGCTCCCGGCGCAGTTCCTGGAAATTGTAGATCTCGCCGTTGTAGGTGAGCCAAATGCTCTCGTCTTCGTTGGCCATGGGCTGGCGTCCGGCGGGCGACAGGTCGATGATGGACAGGCGCCGCTGGCCCAGGGCCACCCGGCCGTCGGGGCTCTGCCAGAGGCCCTCGTCGTCGGGACCGCGATGGACCTGGGCCCGGGTGAGGCGCAGCAGGGCCGCGGCCGTCTCTTCCCGGGGCGGAGGCTCACGGTGCGGGGTCAGGTGGAAGATGCCGGCGATGCCGCACATGGCAGGGGTCAGGTGTCAGGTTTTGGGTTTTGGGTTCTGGGTCGGTAAAAATCATGTAGAGCAGGCGCCCTCGCCTGCATCTTCTAAAGAACAGCCGGGGGCGGCTGTTCCACATGACTTTCGCAGAGTTCTCATCTCGATATGGTGCGCGGTGCGCACCCTACAGGCTGGATGCCGGATGAGACACAAGATTATGTGGAGCAGGCGCCCTCGCCTGCAAAATACAGCCGGGGGCGGCTGTTCCACATGACTTTCGCAGAGGTCTCATCTCGATATGGTGCGCGGTGCGCACCCTACAGGCTCCGCCTTGACTTCCGCCAGCGTTTTTTCAGGCCGGCCAGGAAGCCGCCCGTGGGGGTGGTGCGGCGGGGGCGGGGGGTCTGGGCGCCGTCTTCGTCCCGGCCGTAGTAGGAGTAGTAGCGGTAGTACTGCTGGTAGTAGTAGCCGTCCCGCTGGAAGGGGACGTCGTTCAGGATGGCGCCCAGCAGCGGGGCCTTGACCTCCAGGAGCTGGTCCCGGGCCTCCAGCGCGGCCCGGCGGGGGACGCTTTCGGCCTTGACCACCAGCAGGACCCCGTCCGCCATGGTGGCCAGGATGGCCGGGTCGGTGACGGACAGCAGGGGGGGCGAATCCACGATGACCCGGGCGAAGTGCTCCCGGGCCCGGCGGCAGAACTCCCGCATGCGGGCGGAACCCAGCAGCTCCGAGGGGTTGGGCGGGATTTTGCCGCAGGGGAGCACGTAAAGCTGGGGCACCGCGGTCTCCCGCACCGGCAGGTCGTCCGTTTCGCCCACCAGGAAGTTGGTCAGGCCCGGCTCCCGCTCCACCCTGAAGAGCTGGTGCAGGGTGGGCCGGCGCAGGTCCGCGTCCACCAGGAGGATGGGGTTTTCGGCCTTGGCCATGGCCGTGGCCAGGTTGGCGGCGGTGAGGGTTTTGCCCTCCAGGGGCAGGGTGCTGCTCACCAGGAGGAGGTGGGGGGCCTGCTCCGGCGTGGAAAAGAGGATGCTGGTGCGCAGACCCAGGTAGGCCTCCAGGGCCAGGGGGGGCTGGCCGCGGTGCACCACCAGCTCCGGGGAGTCGTGGCCCGGGTTGTCCGGGGCCAGCTCCAGGTGGGGGATCATGGCCAGGTTGGGGATTTCCAGCCAGCCTTCCACGTCCTCCGGGGTCTTGAGGGTGCTGTCCAGGCTCTCCAGACCCAGGGCCGCGGCCACGCCCAGCACCGCGCCCAGGACCAGGGCCAGCATGAGGTTGCGCCGTTTGTTGGGCTTCACCGGCGCCTCGGGCACCGCCGCAGGGTAGACGATGCGGATGTTGGTGGAGGGCAGGTTCTCGGTGGCGGTGGTTTCCTTCAGGCTTTTGAGCATGTTCTCATACATGGCCCGGTTTGATTCCACGTCCCGGAGCAGCACCCGGTACTGGATGGTGCGCTCCCCCAGGTCCTGGGTTTCGCCCTTGACGGCCTGGAGCGCGGCCAGCAGTTGGGCCTCCTGGCTCTTGGCCATGGCGTATTCGTTCTTGATGCTCTCCCGGATGTGGGCCAGTTCCGCGCCGATCTTGGCGCGCAGGGCCGCCATCTCCTGCTGCAACTGAATCATGCGGGGATGTTTCTCCCCGAATTTCTTGCTGAGCTCGGAAATCTGGTTGATGATCTTGGCCTCTTCGGCCTTGAGGGTGGTGATGAGGGGGTTGCTCAGGACCTGGGGGATGGGGCGCCCGGCGCTCACCTCCTTGAACCGGGTCTCGGCCTCCATGCGGCGGGTCTGGGCGCTCACCAGCTCCCGGTTCAACTGCTCCAGCTTCTGGGCGGTGATGGTCTCCTTGTCCTCGGTGGCGATGATGCCGTGCTGTTTCTTATAAGCATTCAGCTTGTTCTCTGATTCCTCCAGCTTTTTGCGGGCCTCTTCCAGCTTCTGTCTCAGCCAGACGGTGGCCTCCTGGGAGGCGGCGAAGCGCAGTTCCAGGGAGTGCTCGATGTAGCACTGGGCCAGGGCGTTGACCGCCTGGGCGGCGAAGCGGGGGTCGGGGTCGTAAAAACTCACGTCCACCAGGCGACTGTTGCGGATGGGGGTCACTTCGATGCCGCCCTGCACCGCGCCCACCAGGGCCTCTTCCGCGGACTGGGGATTGACCGGCGGGCCGCCTGGCTTTTCCTGGAACATGGCCGCATAGGACGGATGCTTCTTCAGTTGCAGTTTGTCCGCCACCCGTTTGGCCAGGGCCCGGCTCTCCAGGAGTTTGTACTGGGTCTGGTAGAACTCCTCCTGGAAATAGTCATGCTGGGCGCCTTCCCGGGAATCCAGCAGCCTGGGTAGGTGGCGTTCGATGAGGAGCTGCACCGTGGCCTTGTAAATGGGGGTGGTGGTGAAGGTGTAGAGGGCCGCGGTGATGACGATGGCGAAAAAGACGGTGAGGGCGGCCCAGCGCCGCTTCACCAGGATGCGCAGATAATCCTGCAGGCTCCGCCCCCGGTGGGGGATGGGCAGCAGGTCGTCGTCTCGGTTCGGCTCTGGCATGATCCTCTCAGGTTCCCCGCAGGGGGCGCATCAGAACCAGGACTCGGGCACCACGATGGTGTCGCCGGGCCGGACGGGGTCTTCCTGTCTGACCTGGACCTTTTGTTTGACGGCTCCCTGTTCACGGATGATGAAGGTGCGTTTGGGCGCGGCCTTGTCCGTGAAGCCCTCCGCGGTGGTGACGGCTTTGAGCACCGTCATGCCTTCCTCAAAGGAATAGCGGCCCGGCTTTTTCACCTGGCCCGTGACATAGAACACCAGGGTGGGGACGAAGATGGTGTCGCCGGCCTTGATGGCCAGGTTATGTTTGGGGTCCCCGCTCATGGCGGCATGGAGGGAGATGACCAGCTTCTCCTGGGGGCCGGCCTGTTCGGGGAGGCGGGGTTTGTCCAGCTTTTCACCGGGACGGGCCCGGACGATGATGGCGGCGCCGCCGCCGGCGGTCTTGGCGCCCGCGGCCCCCAGGCCCCCGGCCAGGGAAATGGCCTCCACCACGGTGATGGCCTTGGTCAGGGGATAGGCGCCCGGTCTGGCCACGTCACCCACCACAAAGAATTTCTGGCTCTTGAAGTCGGTGACGGTGATGCTGACGTGGGGGTTGACGATATAGCCCTGGGCCAGGCGCTGTTCGATCTCCTTCTGCAACTGGAGCACGGTGTGGCCCTGGGCCCGCAGCTCGCCGATAAAGGGGAAGGAGATGCGGCCGTCCAGCCCGAGGCGCATCTTGCGGGTCAGGTCGTCGTGGTCCCAGACCCGGATTTCGATTTCGTCTTCAGGACCCAGTTGATAGCCTTCCTGGGCCGGGGCGGGGGCGGGCGCCGGGCAGAGGAGCAGCAGCGCCGCCAGGAGCAGCAAAATGGCAGCGCGCTGGAAAGAATGGCGAAGTGAGGCAGAACGGCACAGCTTCATATAAGCACCATGGTGCGTGGTTGGCCTGATAATGGAGGCGTCGCCGGAGGAGGCGGACGATGCCCTTGGTAAGGTTCTGGGTTCTGGGTTCTGGGTTTTACCGTGAAAATCTCTTGCCTGAATGTGGAGCAGGCGCCCCCGCCTGCTCTTTTAAAGAACAGCCGCCCGCGGCTGTTCTACCTTTTTTCATTACCGGGGGTGGCCCTGGTCGCGGCCATGAACGTTTAGGGTTTGGGGTTGTTTTCCAGCTTGATTCCCGGACGCCTGTCCGTCCTGGTAAGGATTATGGAGGACACCCGTCCTCGGGTGTCGCTGCGCAGGCCGTAAGCCTGCGCCACCAGAACTTTTCATGCCCTGGGGCCGTAGGGCGGGAAAGCGCAGCGCATCCCGCCGTTCGCCCGGTCAGTTTGGTGTAGGGTGCGCACCGCGCACCATGCCCTGGGCCTGGCGGCGGGCAGAGCCCTCCCTCACCCCTACTTTTCTCGACGTGTCGTGGTCCGAAGCATGAGCTTCGGGGACAAGTGCGTTCCCAAGCAGGAGCTTGGGAACGAGGGTTTCGCTGCACCTCATTTCTTCCTCTACATTTCCCGGTAAAACCCAGAACCCAAAACCCAGAACCCAGAACCCTGTTTTGTGTAGGGTGCGCACCACGCACCATGCCCTGGGCCTGGCGGCGGGAAGAACCCTCCCTCCCCCCTACTTTTCTCGACGTGTCGTGGTCCGAAGCATGAGCTTCGGGGACAAGTGCGTTCCCAAGCAGGAGCTTGGGAACGAGGGTTTCGCTGCACCTCATTTCTTCTTCGACATTTCCCGGTAAAACCCAGAACCCAGAACCCAGAACCCAGAACCCTGTTTTGTGTAGGGTGCGCACCGCGCACCATGCCCTGGGCCTGGCGGCGGGAAGAACCCTCCCTCCCCCCTACTTTTCTCGACGTGTCGTGGTCCGAAGCATGAGCTTCGGGGGCAAGTGCGTTCCCAAGCAGGAGCTTGGGAACGAGGGTTTCGCTGCACCTCATTTCTTCCTCTACATTTACCGGTAATGCTCAACCCGCCGGGGGAGGGCCGTAGGGCGGGAAAGCGCAGCGCATCCCGCCGTTCGCCCGGTCAGACCTCAAGAAGTTCTTTGCCTAACACCCATGTCATCTGGCCGAATCGCCGTTCTCCGCAACAGGAGCTTGGGAACGAGGGGTGTACTCCGCCTTCATCCCTTCCCGGCCATTTGTGGATCATGATAAGCCCGGCGGGGAAGAGGGCCGCGGTGAGGGGGAGAACTTTTCATGCCTCAGGGGTGAGCCCAAGGCTCATGTGCAACCGCCTTGATAAGTTCCTTTCCCACGGGGATCTTCCCAAGCAATCACCCCAAAACCCAAAACCTAAAACCTAAAACCCAGAACCCTCTTCCGCCCTCCCCCGCCTCATTCACGGCCTCATCGGAGAGGGGCCGGCGGTCCGCTTGAGGCGCGGCTCCAATTCCTCGGCCCGCTCCAGATAGCGGCCGGCCTGTCCCAAAAGTTTGGTGGGGACGAACCCCACGTAGTACTGCTCCACCCAGGCCAGGACCACGCCCAGGCGCCAGTGCAGGTAGCCGTTGAGGGGGAAGAGCGTCACCGCGGCCTCCAGTTCCTTGAGCGCGGCCGGGAGATGCCGGGCCGGGTCCCCCTGATAATGGCGCAGGTGGAACTCCGCCAGGAGGGCGTGCAGGGCATAGTAGGCCGGGGCGTAAAAAACGGCCTGCCGCAGCGCCCGCTCCGCCTCTTCCAGGGAGGCGGCGCCCGCCCTCGCCTTCACTTCCAGAGCCGCAGCCAGTCCTCTCCAGGCGGCGCTGTTGCGGGGATTGAGGGCCAGGGAGCGCTGCAAGTCCTCCACGCCGGAGCGGGGGGTGGGGCGGGTGGTGTTGAACTCCGTGGGCGCAGCCCGTTCCGCCCGCCAATGGTAGCAGAGCTGCCCGGCGAAGGCAAGCTGAATCACCCCCAGCCCGGCCAGGAGAACCAGGCCCGGGCCCTTCCGGCCGGGTGCGGCCAGGGCGGGGTAAGAAAAGAAGGCCCCGTCCCGGTCGTGGGAATAGAGGACCAGATAGGTGACGGCGGCCACCGCGGCGAAGTACAGGCTGAAGCCCGGGATGTGGAAGGGGAAGTCCACCAGGCCGTGAAAGACCCCCGCCCCCAGCGCGGCCAGGCCTCCCAGCCCCAGACCCCGGGCCCAGCGGTCCTGACGGGTCTGCCATTGCCGCATCAGGGCGGCCATGAAGACCACCCAGGCGCCGCCGGCCAGCAGGAAGCCCGCCAGGCCGGTTTCGGCCAGGAGTTGGGCCCAGTCGCTGTGGGTGTAAAGGAACATGACCCCCTTGAGCCGGGCGGGCTCGTAGAGGTAATAGAGGTGGCCGTAGGCCCCCAACCCCGCCCCCAGCAGGGGAAAAGAGGTGAAGATGGCCCAGGCCCCCCGCAGGGCATGATAGCGGCCCTCCTGCTCCAGGTCCAGGAAGCGGCCCAGGGCCGGGGCGCTCCCCAAGAGAAGGCTGTAGGTGAGGGAGAGCGCCAGGAAGATGACGATGAGCCAGATGTGGCTGCGGCGCCGGCGGCGGCCCCAGATGAGCAGCGCCATGAGCCCGAAGCCCACCAGCAGGGCCATGATGCCCCCCCGGGAGCCGGTGAAGAACAGGCCCGTGGCCAGCACCACCAGGAAAAGCAGCAGGAGCCCCCGCCGCACCTGGGGCTCCAGATGTTCGGACCGGGACCAGCGCCGCAGCCGGGTGCGCCAGGTGTCGCCGGGTTGGCCCGGCGGGGGCGCGGCCCCCTGTCCCAGGAAGAGCCCGAAGCCCAGCAGGATGGCCATGCTCAGCAGGCCCGCCAGGTGATTGCTGTTGATGAAGGTGCCGCACAGCCGGTTGCCGGTATGGATGTTCTTCCAGCCCCAGATGAGATGGCTGCGGAAATTCCAGAAGCCGTAAAGGACCTGGAAGAAGGCGACGGCCAGCAGGAGAGTGACCAGCGCCAGGATTTCCCGCCGGGTCCGGACGGCGTAGACCAGCAGAAAGAACAACACCAGCGCGGGCCAAAACTTCAGGGCCTCCGTCAGGGTGTAGTGTGGATTGAGGGACAGGGGCAGGGTGTCCGCCAGCCCCCAGCCCTCGCCCAGGGAGCGCAGGGTCACGGCCCGGGGGGCAACCAGGCGGACCAGACCCTGAGGCCAGGGCGCCAACTGCAGCGCCAGCACCAGGAGCAAACCCGGCGCCAGCCACCACACGGGCGGCCGGGGCAGGAACGCCAGATGCCGGGGGGCGGAGAGGAGGTGCGCCGCCGCGGCGGTGAGCAAGCCCAGGCTCAGGGCCGCCACCACCAGCCCCACCACGGCAAAGGCCCAGGTGTGCACCGCGCCGTAGGCCAGGGGGGCGAACACCAGCAGGGCCGCGGCGCTCCCCAGCAGCAGGCGGCGGGCCCGGCCCGCGGCGTCGCCCGTCACCTACCCGTCCCGGCGGTAGTGGTAGACCCGGACCTCATAGGGGCCCAACTGTTCCCGGATATTGCCGTCCCGGACCACAGCCTTGCCGCCCAGGAACGGCTCCTCCAGCCAGGGGACCCCGGCCGGAAAGCCGTGCAGGAAGAAGCTCACCGGCCGGTCGATGACGTTCACCAGGATGAGGAGGCGCTCCCCGCCCCGCGCCTTTTCGGCAAAATGCACGGCCGGGCGGCCCGCGGCGTCGGCCCGGAAGGGCGAAGTCATTTCCAGGCGCAGCGGAGAGGCCGCCGGGGGCAGCACCAGCCAGGCGTGCAGGCGATTGAGGTGGCCCACGATCTTGGTGAGCCCCTGCCACGCCCCGGCATCGGCCCGCACCTCGGGATAGCTGAAATAGAACACCCCCCGGGCGCCGTGCACCACCGCCAGGAAGGTGAGGCAGCGCATCTCCAGGTAGGTGGGCCGCCGGGGCCAGCCGTCTCTGACGTATTTTTCGCCCCCGAAGGCCTGCACAATGGCCCAGAGGCGCTCCCGGGGCGCGTGCCGGGCCGCCTCCGCCAGGCAGTCGGACATCCAGGTGAGGGGCATGTGCGGCGCCGGGTAGGGGTCCAACAGGAAGACGTCGGCGCTGTGGCGATAGGCCGCCACCATCTGGGGCCGCAGCATGGCCACCGTGGTCAGCGCGCCCGGGTGGTCCCGCTTGAGGCTGCGGTTCAGTTCGGCCATGGAGGCCGGCGGCACAGACCGCAGCTCCGGTTCATCCTCGATATAAAACCCCAGCAGTTGGGGCAGGCCCCCCAGCTCCCGGCTCAGGTCCGCCTGGTAGCGCCGGAAATTGGGGAGGAATTTCAGCCCCAGGCGGCCGCACTCCGCCGCCATCCGGCGCAGGCTGGCCGGGGTGGAGTCGTAACTCTGCACTGCGTTGAACCCGGCCTGGCGGATGTCCGGCAGGTCTTCGGCCTTGGCGGCAAAGACGCCGATGGGAAAGAAAGCCGGCAGACGGCCGGCCTCAACGTCCCCGGACGGCCGGTCTTCAGGCGGCGCCGGCCGCAGGGAGGGCCGGGCGAAGGCCAGCATCTCCGGGTGCGGGTTGTCGAACATCAGCCGCACGCGGCCGGCCGAGTTCCCCGAATTGAACCGCACCGTCAGAGGCTGCACGCCGCCGTGGGTGGCGTGTTGATTGAGCACCCGGCGCTGCCCGCCGAAGTCCACCTCCAGGTAGACCTGGTTGGTGAATTTCGGCCGGTAGGCCAGCAGCTCCAGCAGATAGTCGGTGTGGGGCCGGATGCCCCTGACCTCGCACCAGACCCGGGCGCCCCGATCCCCGCCCCCCGCCAGGAAGATGAAATACTCCGGCCGACCCGGCGTCCGTCCCAGAAACACCCGGCTGGACTCCACTCCAGGAATGGCCGGCGCAGGGCAATGCCACCCCGGCGGCAGCTCCCGCCAGGTGCGCGCCCCGGCAAACCCGGAATTGGCTATGAGATTGCCGGCCTCGACCTGGGCCAGCAGAGGAGCGGCCGCGGCCCCCAGCAGGATCAGGCTCAGACCGACCCCGGCCAGGAACGCGGCCCGGAGTTGGAAGGATTGCAGAGGCAAGCCGATAATCAGGCGGAAAAAGATGAGTCTTTTACTAGGGCAACAACTTTGCTGAAGGTGACGGCGCCGCCGGGAGAGCGGCACTTTTCTCCTCAACCCCCGTGGATGGGTCGGGGATAAAATGGTGCGGAGAGGGCACGCCCTCCTGGCCCCTCTCCTCGTGGGCTTGTTATGCCGAGTTCGGTTTGCAGGGGCGGCTTTGAAAACCGCCCCTGCAGGTGTTATCGATAGGTTGCCTGAAGGGTTTGCTGCATTTCAAACGGAATTTGGCATTAGAACGAGCTCTGCACCCCCACCAGCACCTTGTGCTCATTGTAGGAATAAGTGGCGAAGTTGGAGGCTTTGTTGGCAAACTGGTAATCGAGCCGCAGACGGAAATACGGCGTAAAGGGCCTGCTGATGCCTCCTCCCACGGAAAAGATGTTGTCCTCCCGGCGTTTGAGAAGGCCGGTGACGGGCTCGATGTCGTCGTTCAGGTAAGAGTTGTTGGTATACGACATGGCCGCATAAAGCACGGCGTTGATGTAGTGCCAGTTGTGATTCAAAGAGACGAACAGCCCCGTGTTGCGATAAGCGTTGTTGGCGTCCAGGTCCACGTCTTCCTGGAGGGAATGCTGCGCGGTCAAAGTCAGGGTGGTGTAATTGCTGAAGCGATACAGCGTCTGCATGCTCATCAGCCAACTGGCCGGGGTGTTGTCCCGCCCCGGAAGGGTGCGCTCGTAATCTTTGATGGTGAAGCCGAACTTCACCGTGCCCGTCAGCTTGGCCGTGGGGTCCCAGGTGAGGCCCAGGAGACCGGAATGGGTGATATTGTTACCGAAGGCGTCGTAGGGGTAGGTCCGGCCGGAGACGATATACTGCGCCAGGGCCGCGGTCTTGGGCCAGAAACGGTAATAAAGGGTCAGACCGCCGGTGTGCTCCCGGTAGTTGTTGTCCCGATCCACCCATTTGGCGAATTCCAGGAGATCAAAAATGTAGGCCGCCTGCATTTTCCAGCGGTCGCTCAACCTATAGGTGGCCAGCAAATAGGGCACCTCCCGGAGGTAGTCCCGCTGCCGGTAGGTGACGGCGCTGCGCTCCTCCGTGGCGGCCCGCAGGGTGTTGCCGAACCGCAGGCTCAACCCGCCCCGGAAATTGAAAGCCAGGTCCACATTGGCGTTGTGGTCCAGGTGGTTCTGCCTGCTGTAGCGGGAGTAAAAGAAATAGTTGCCCAGATAGCCGGCCGAAAACCGGTGCCGCCCAGCTATGGGCAGTTCGATCCGCACCCCCGGATTGATGGCGTTCACCCAGTCGCTTTTCTTGTCGGTGGAGGTTTGAAAAATATTGGTCCGGTAAATGCCGTCGTACTCCAGATAGGGATAGACCCGCACCGGCCCCAAACGGTGTGACCGCCAGCCCCGCATCAGGGTGTCGTAAGCCGCGGGCACCCCATAGGGCGCCAGCACCCCCGTGACCGGACCCACCTCCAGGGTGCCGTAGCTGCTGGGAGGCAGGATGCCGGGAAAATAGCCGGGCTCTTCCGGACAGGACCGCGGCCGGTTCCTTGGGGCGCTCCTCCTTGGCCGGCTCTTCCTGTATCTCCGAAGACCTGGCTTCCGCGGACGCTTCCTTGCCCAGGGCCTGCCCTGCCCCCATGGCCGCGCCCCCCAACCCCACCATGAGGCATAATCCTATTATTGCTATCAGTTTTCCTGACATGCCCATGTCTCACCCCCCCCTTGAGACGCTGCCCTCTCTACATGGCCGGGGAGGCCACCGGCGGGATGATGGGCGGCGCGCCGCCGCCCCCGCCGCCGCCCGGGAAGGGCGGCGCCACCACCGGCGGCACCACCGCCGGAGGCGCGGTCACCGGCGGCACTCCCGGGGGCGTGTAGGTGTAGGTGCTGGCCCCCGCATAGCCCAGGCCCGCCAGACAACTGCGCACCGTCTCCAGTTGCTCCCCCGCGGACATCATGGCGTTGGCCGCCTCCACCTGGTCTTTGCCCGCGTCCACCGCGCACTTCATCATGACGCAGGGACCGCAGACCCTGGCGAACTCAGGGTCGGCCTTGCCCCGGTCCCGGAAAAATTTGAACACCCGGGCCATTTCCACTCCCTGCTGCAAAGCCGCCTTCAGCAGCGCGCAGGGGTCGGCGCCCGCGTCCAGCGCCTGGGCCAGGATGGTTTCAATGGCCAGGCCCGCGCCCAACCCGTTGGCAATGACCTTCTCCAAAGGCAGGTTTTTGGCCATATCGCCCGCCACCGTGGCCGCCGCCGGAGAGGGCCCCCATCCCCACACCACCACCAGCAGGACCATTACTGCCCCTGCCATGCTCAATCTGCGCCGCATGACTTTATTCCCTCCGTCCGGAAAACATCAATCCAGAAACACCTTAGGGTATTTCTTCTTTGCAATGCAAGACAAATTCGCCCCGATATCCTTGATTCTTGAGGGTCTTGCAAAATTCTCCTTATGTCGTGTGAAAGGGCGGCGGTTTTGAAAAAGCTCTGCCGGATGCCGACCTCTTTCATGGTGCGCGGTGCGCACCCTACGGGGGGACCAGAACATCGGAGGATTCTGTAGGGTGCGCACCGCGCACCAAGCTTTTTCGGAAACCGTAATGCTGTCCGTAAGTTTTGCAAGAAGCTCTCTTGTAATAAATTAATTTTCTTAAGTGAAAAGGAGAGATTTTTTCAGAACAACTGCGGTTGATACGCGGGATTCACTATTGGATTCACCGGCCAGGCGCATGATGCCTGATTTTCATATTGCTTAACATTGCCGCCAACGCCCACCCCGAATGACGATTCTCCCGGTCGGATGCGGTCCGGGTCAGACCGGCGCCACCACGTCTTCGGCCAGCTCCACCGCCACGGACCGGCAAAACAGTTCCACGCTCACCACCAGCCGCCGTTTTTTGTCGCGGCGCTCCAGGATGAGGCCCTCGGCGCCCGTGAGCGGCCCGTCCAGGATGCGCACCCGCCGCCCCCGAGAGAGAAAGGGCCACGGATAGCAGGGCCGGTCGCCGGCCACCATGAGGCGGATGGACTCCACCGTCTCCGGCGGCACCGGCGCCGCCCGGCCCTTCACCCCCAACAGGCGCACCACGCCCGGGTGCCTGATGATGTCCAGATGGGTGTGGGGATTGAGGTCGGAGTGGCAGAACAGGTAGCCGGGAAAGAGGGGCAGGCTGAGGATCACCCGGCGGTCCCGGCGGCGGCTGGGAACCCGGATGCAGGGCAGGAAAATCTCCAGGTCCTGTCGGGCCAGGGCCGATGCTACCATGGCCTCATGGCGGCTCCGGGTGTGGATGACGTACCAGGCGAAGGCGGCGTCCGCTTCGGCCCGGACGTTCCCGACCCCTGCCTCTGCCACCCCGAACCGGCCTTCCATGAAGCCCTCCATGCCGGTGGGGCGACCCCCGCCGCTTTGTCCGCGCAGGCTTCGCCCCTCTGAATTACAGCGATAATTTCTTTATTATGCTGTAATTTCAGGAAGTTAATCTCATTGATGCCAGGATTGCTTCGCCTTCCCTCCGGCCCACCTCAAGGGGCGGGACCGAGGCTCCCTCTCCGGTCCATGCAAATCCTGTTCCTACCGGAACCGGACCGAAAAATCCAGCAATATTTTCAAGCTGACGGCAAGGCCCGGTCCCCCGCCCTGCCCGCCGTGTTTCACATCCTGAAAATCATGTTCCAGGTTTTTTACCACCAACCCGGCCGGCCTGGGTTATCCGGCCACCCCTCGGCGCGCCAGGCCCGCCTTATGACCTGGTTATCCAATCCCGGGCGCCCCGTATTTCTCTGTGGGACACCCGCCCCCGGGTGTCCAGCCCGTTCAGGGTGCGACCCGCGGCTGCAAGCCCTCGGCCTGCCCGGCACGCCCTGTGCCGGCCACAGTTCCTTTCTTCCCCCTCCCCTTGTGGGAGGGGGCTGGGGGGAGGGGGAACTTTTCCTGCTGTGCGGCCAAGCCCCAGGCTCATGAGCAACCGTCTTGACAAGTAGGGTGCGCACCGCGCACCATGGCGCCCCGTAGCACCATATCCCTGAACCGTTCCGCAGATTGCGCCCCGCGCCCCCTCACCACGGCCGATGTCAGGCCGGCCGGAGGCCCACCGGGCGCCCGCCCCCCTCAGGCCGGCCCCCGCTCCCCCTCCGGCGGCGCCGGCGTCTCGCTCCAGGCCAGCACCCCCTGCTCCACCAGGCCCTCGATGAATTCCAGGCAGTCCCGTCGGGCCTCGTCCTCGCCCACCTCATATTCCTCGGTCAGGGCCCGGACGATCTCCCCCAGGCGGTGGCGTCCGTCGCAGCGCTCCCAGATAAACGTCCCCACCGGATTGAGATTGTAGAAAAAGCTGGTCTTGAAGTTCACCACAATGGCTTCATCCACCAACAACCGGTGCGCCGTGTCGCTGCTCCTGAAGGGATATCGATTCATGGGTCCGCCATTGACGAAAAAGCTGTGCAACGACCTATCGTTATTAAAAATCAGTGCTGTCCGGTAGGGATTTTGCATGATTGCGTTATTAAGCCCCCTCCCCACGGTGGGAGGGGGTTGGGGGAGGGGGGCGAATAAAGCAAGTCAGCGTCATTACAAATAATTTCGCCACCCCCACCCCAGCCCTCCCCCATCAAGGGGGAGGGAGCCTGAAATGCAGGCTCTTCCATGTCCGTAGGTCTTTTTTATATGCGCCTCCTATTCTCTCAGAGCCGAAACATCAAGGATAGGGGCAATATCCTTGTCAGAGATACCTTATGCGCAAAAATTGTGCCGGACAGCACTGATTAAAAATTGGTTTTCGGGGCGCACCGAGGAATTTCGTCAGGTGAAATACCTCAGTTGCTTCACTCCGCTCAGGTGACGGCGCATCCATCGTTACCCTGACCGGCAAAGTCTATCGCAATCCTGGGATTTAAAAACCGCTCTTTCCCCTATAAGATCCCAAGCAATGATGAAACCTGAGAGCAATAAAAAACCCCTACCATAAACGAAAGGGCAAAAGCAAGCGATATTTTCAAGGAGGGAAATCAAGAGAAAGGACGCAACGTTAGCCGCCGCACCCACCGCCGCAGAGCGCCCAGAAGAGGGACCAGCCGGGGAAGGAGCAGCGTCGCCAGGCAAAAACCCAACCCCCGGAACCGGGCCCCGAAGGTGTCCAGCCGGACCACCTTCCCCCCCCGCTCCCGGGCCACGGCCACGCCCAGGATCTCCCTGTCTGAAGATGAGGGGTCAAAGGAAATGAGCGCATCCCCTTTAAAAAATAAGTTGCCATGCACCTTTCCTACGAATCGATGGAGAACCAACCCATCTACGCCTTTACTTAGAACTATGTCACCTTTGCGATAATACTTGGCAGGAGCTATTGTAACTATATCGCCTTCTTGCAGCATCGGCTTCATGCTGTCTCCCTTAGGACGAAAAATCATCGCATGTCCTAGTCTTAGCCCGATAATCCAGAGAGCTTCCTTACAATTCATCCAGCATATCCCACATTCCAGGGGTTAAATTAAAATAAAAGAGATAGCCTGGTACTTTCTCTGCTAAAGCTACACCTAAATCAAAAAGTTTTCTCTTACGTGATTCCATGCTGGTAAATGAAAAAATACAGGGCAATAAATGCCGCAAAGTTTCTTGAGGTGTTAGTGGGGTCAAGTGATTTTCCCGACTTTTCACTGGGAAAAACAATCCTTTTAATGGAGCAAAAAGACAATCCCCAGGAACACCCAAATCACCATGGAAAGGTGTACCATAGGCAATGTCCTGAGTTCCCTTGGGGCCGACCCTTACAGCCGAAATTTCATCGCTCAAAATCGGCACATTTTGGGCGCTCCGGACGATGCTGGTCTTACCGGCTCCTGATATGCCGGGAAAAACCAAAGCATAATCGTGCCGGATTAAACTCGAGGCGTGAAGTAGCAAGAAATCATATTCTAATAGGGCAAAAAAAAAGGTAAATCTAAGTGGGGTCTGCCATTCATCCCAGGCATCTAGACGCGATTTACTCTTTCTTATCGGAAAATCCAGCGAAAGTGAAAATGTGTCCTGCCAGACTTTAACTATGTTGTTATCTTCAAATACTAAGAAGTCTCTCCCATTGGGAACAGGTAAAATCTTCAAGCCTGTCTCAGGCTTATCAAGACGATTTGGGTCTTCAATGGATATTTTGAAGTTCCACTGAACCGGCAAATTATAAAAATTAAGTCGCCCCTCCCAATTCTTAGGTGGTCCAGTACCAAAAAACGGCTGACCATCCCTATAAAAGGGAGGATAAAAGAAATCTATCAAGAACGAGGATTTTGACATATATCTTTAATTTTACATTTTGTCCCACTACCGGTTTGTGGACAGGCCTGAAGAGAATAGCGCTCGAAAAGCTCCTGTTTTTCCCAGATGGGTTTGCAATAAGTATTTTTCCCTAATGGGGTATCCTTGGATTTCATTATTCTTCCTCCTGCTCGTAGTGATGTTTTTTATGTCGCGAATAAATGCAGAGTTTATTATTTTCCATAGCCATTAATTTTTGTAGTCGTCGTGCCTTATTTAGAATAGGAGAGTCTTGCCAAATCTGGGCAAATTTTAATCCACTTTGAAGTTCTCCACATTTCCAAGGAACATCTATACAGGGCCATAGTTCACCTTGGGGGGAAATGTAGCAACTGTTTAAAGCAGCATAGCAGCCACCCAAATTATGAGAATGATGCAAAGAGTCATCGGTTTTAACATGACCAAACCACGCCAATTGTCCTAACATTTTTTTATATGATTCATTATTTATGATTTTTTCCAGGAATTCATCACTTCCGTCCCATCTTGGCACAATATCGCAGTCTGTCCTAATTTTAAGGCCTTTTTCATTTGCGTATTTGTAAATATTTACCATTTCATTTAAATTATCACTGAGAATTACGCAATTCAAAACTACTTTAAGACCTAATAAACGGCAACTTTCCAGGGTTCTTTCAACCTTGTCTCCTGACTCCGGCACACCGGCAATTTTGTCGTGAACCGATTTGTTTGCACCGTAAAAACTTACAAATATTCCTTCTATGCCGATTTCTCTTAGTTTCATAAGATCTTCTTTATTGTATTCCGCATGTACCGCTTGTCATTAATGATATAGAAAAATTTAAATCTCTGGCATAGCAAAGGATTTCAAAAAAATCCTCACGCAAAAATATCTCCCCGCCGCTGAAGGTGAGGAAGAAGGTGCCGGCGTCGGCCAGTTGGTCCAGGATGTTTTTGATCTGGTGGGTGGTGAGTTCCGGGCCGGGGCCCTCCCCCCGGCGCCAGGCCTCGGGGATATAGCAGTGTATGCACCGCTGGTGGCACCGGTAGGTCAGGTCGAAGTGCACCGACAGGGGGATGAGATGTTCCCGGGCCTTCTGGTAAACATGGTCCAGGACGGCCATGCTTGAGCGCCTCCGAAAATTCGTATACCATAGGGCAAGCGGGGCGGCAAGAAAAAAATGCCGTGGCCCCGCCTCTGAAAAAAAAACCACGTGGGCGACTATGATGTTATTTGTTCAGTTCTTGAAACATGTGGTCTGCCGGAAAGTCAAGACATGGCTGTAACGTGCGCCCCCCCAGGCGCTTCCTTCAGCTTTGAGGCGAGCCTGCCCGCGCCCTTGGGCGAGGTCATCCGCTGGCTGGCCGCAGCCGGGCCGCCGGCGGCCACCGGCCCCTCCCCCTCGGCATCGGCCCCCGGGGGCCCGCCCGGCCCGCTCTTCTGCACCTTTGACCCGGCCCTCCTGGCCATCCTGCGCGGCCACCGCCTCACCCCCCTGGTGTACTGGCGCCTCACCCAAACCGACGCCTGGGGGGAGGTCCACCCCGACTGGCGCCCCGCCCTGGCCCACGACTACGCCCTGGCCTTAAGGGAAGGGGCCCGCCAGGACCGGGAAGCCGGGGAAGTCGTGGCCGCCCTCCAGGCCGCGGGCCTCGAGGTCATCCTCCTCAAAGGCGCGGACCTGCGCCTGCGCCTCTACCGCGACCCGGCCCTCCGGCCCATGAGCGATTTGGACCTGCTGGTGGCCAAGGCCCAGGTCTGCCCCACCCAAACGGCGCTGCAGGCCCTGGGATACCGCCTTTCCCCCCTCTGTGGCGACCCCCGGCCGGGTTTTCGGGAAAGGTTCGCCAACGAAGTCATGTTTGAGCCCTCGGGGTCCCGTCGGTTGTCCATCGATCTCCACTGGGAACTGTGGAGCGGGGCGGGGTTCTACCGCCTTCCCTTTTCACATCTGGCCGCGAGCGCCCCCCAAATTGATTTTCATGGCATCCCGGCACAGGTCCTTTCCCCAGAACATACGGTCATCCATCTTGCGCTGCATCTGTTCGAGGATTTTTACGGAGTGATTCAGATGGTTGACCTCCTAGATTTTCTCGGCGCTTCAGATGTCGACTGGCGGGTTTTTCAGGAAGAGGTGGAGCAATTCCACTGCCAGGGTCCGGTGGGGCTGGTGCTGCACCGGGTGGCGGCCCTGGCGCCCGGGTTGCTCCCGCCCGCAGTTTTGGCGGATCTGGCCGCCTACCGTCCCACCCTCCTGGAAAACCTGATTCTCACCAGAAAACTGGGCTATATCACGGGGTATCTTCCCCTTCTCCGGCATTACTCCGTCGGGTCCCGGCTTTTTTACCTGGCTGCCAAGCTCTGGCCCGACCGGCAGTATCTGACGCAAAGCCTGAGGGTGCCCGGCCGGGCCGCGTACCTGCGGCAATTTTTGCAAAAAGTCTTCTGAAGACAGTGGCGTCCGGTAGGGATTTTGCAATAGCAGGTTTTTTACGCCCCCTCCCCACGGCGGGAGGGGCGCTGGGGGGAGGCCGGGAACCCTGTTCCCCCGGTCCTCCCCCCTGAACCCTTCTTAATCCTTCTAAGAGAGAGCCGCAGGCCCAGGCGCGGACAGCGGAGCCAGGGGATTGTTCCGGTCCCCGGTTCCGGCGGCGGCGGTAAAATTCCGGAGACCGGCCGCTATTGGGGATTGACTTTCCCGGCGAAAACCTTGATGCTTTTAATTTGCGAGAGGTGTCGATGCAGGCCCGACTTACCCATGGCGTCCTGGTTGGCGTTCCCCCAAGCCCCGGTGCACGGCTCCGGTCAGTCACCCTGGGCGTGGTTCTGGCCGCGGCGTTCGGTCTGTTGACGAGCGCGCTCGGCTGCGGGGGCGGCGCGGCCACGGCCCCTCTCCCCCAGGCGCCGGCGCCGGGGGGCTCCGCCGGCCTGGTGCCTAAGGAATTTGTCCCGCCGCCGGGGACGCGGGCCGAGGCCGTGGACCCGCAGTTGGTCAAGGAAATCAAGGCCTTCTTCGAGAAGAACGGCATGCTGGCCGGCGCGCCCCCGGGGGTGGCCTCGGACCTGCCGGTGATCCTGAACGGCCCGGTGCAGGCCTATCTGAAACATTTCACCACCGGCGGCAAGGCCCTGTTTCAGACCTATCTGAACCGGTCGCGGCGCTATCTGCCCATGATCCATCAGATTTTCCGGCAGGAGGGCCTGCCTCTGGACCTGGCCTACCTGGCCCTGGTGGAGAGCGGCTTCAGCAACCACGCGGTGTCCCCGGCCCAGGCGGTGGGGATGTGGCAGTTCATCGCGGGCACGGCCCGGCGCTACGGCCTCCGGGTGGACGACCAGGTGGACGAACGGCGCCAACCCGAGAAGGCCACCCGGGCCGCGGCCCGCTACCTCAAGGATTTATACAACCAGTTCGGCTGCTGGTACCTGGCCGCGGCGGGCTATAACGCCGGGGAAGGACGGGTGCAGGGGGTGATGCGCCGCCGGGACACCCGGGATTTCTGGATCATGGCCCGGCACAAGTGGCTCCCCCAGGAAACCTGCAACTACGTGCCGCAACTGATCGCTGCGGCGCTCATCGCCAAGAACCCCGGCAAGTACGGCTTTACGCCGGCGCCGCCGCTCCCCGCCCCGCTGGCCCAGGTGAAGGTCAGGGCCGGCACCGACCTGAACCGGTTCTCCCTGCTGGCGGACATCCCGCTGGCCACCCTCCAGGACCTCAACCCGGAGCTCACCGGCGAGCGCCTGCCCGCTTCGCCCAGGGAACACCTGCTCCGGGTGCCGGCGGTCAAGCGGAAGGCCGCGGTTCAGGCCGCGCAGGCCTGCGCCGTGGGGGTTCCCTGAGCGTCTCCCGGATGTTGACAGGTTTTTCCGGCCGCGCCGGGCGGCTGCACGGAAATATGCCGTGAACCTTCTCCTCCTCCTGCTCCTCCTGCTCTCCTTGGCCGCTGCTCCGGCTTCGGCCGCGGACCTCCTGGCCAGCGTGGTGACGGTGGTGAGCGTGGACGACCAGGGCGAGCCGCGGCGCCAGGGGCTGGGCGTGGCCGTGGGCCCGGACGGGGTCGTGCTCACCAGCGCCGCCATCCTGGCGCACAGCCGCGGCGGGCTCATCAAGACCGGCGGCGGCGCCATGCACTTCCTCAGCCGGGTCGTGCGCTGGGATTCCCTGCAGGACCTGGCCCAGGTGCAGGCCGAGGGGGTGGGGCTGCCCCCGGTGTCCGTGGCCCGGCTCCTGGCCCTCAACCCTCCGGAGAAGGTCAGGGTAGCCCTGAGGCAGGGCAAGGCCCTGGTTCTCCAGGAGGCCCAGGTCACCACGGTCTATCCTCTGTCCCCCCGGCTGGTGATCCTGCACCTGGCCCCGGCCGCTCTGGCCGCCGAACCGGGGGCGCCGCTTTTCAACGCCAAGGGCGAGTTGGTGGGTATGCTCCACGTCCTGGCGGGCCAGGGCGCGCCGGTGGAGGGGCTCAAGTTCTACCTGGGGCTGGACCCGTCCCTGATTGCCCCGCCCCGAAAAACCCCCGCCCCGGAGGAACCCCGCCTGGAAGAGATCCTGAAGTACCCGCCGGCGGGCTATCATGCCGCGTTCTGGGACGGGGTGGGGGCCAGCCTGGAGAAAAAATGGCAGTTGGCGGAGGAGCGCTTTTCCCTGGTGCTGCAATATGCCCGGGATCTCCCCGAAGCCTGGTACGGCCGGGGCGTGGCCCGCTACCACCGGCAGGATTTCGTCGGCGCGGCCCGGGACCTTAAGGAGGCCGCCCGCCTGTCGCCCCGCTACGGCCTGGCCTTTCTCTGGCTGGGGCGGGCCTGGCAGGGCCTGGGCAAGGAGAAAGAGGCCCGGCAGGCCTATGGCGAGGCGGTCACCCTGACCCCGGAGCTGGCCGAAGCCTGGTTCCAATTGGGCCTGATGGCCTATCAGGCCGGCAACCTGGGGGAGGCTGCGCTCTACCTGGAAAAAATGAAAGGAAAGCCGCCCCAGGACCGGGAGCGCTGGTGGTATCTGGGGAATATCTATAGGGCCCTGCGCCGCCAGGAAGATGCTCTGGAGGCTTACCGCAAAGCCACCGAGGCCGATCCCCGCTATGTGGCGGCCTATCTGGAGGGCGGCCGCCTCCTCCTGGACCTGGGGCGGGCCCCGGAGGCGGTCACCTGGCTGGAAAAGGGGGTGGGCCTGGCCCCCTCGCTGGCCACCCTGCGCTACTATCTGGCCCTGGCCCACCTGAACACCTGGAACCGGGCCCGGGCCTGGGAAGAATATTTCGCCCTGCAGAAGCTGGACCCCACCCTGGCCGCGTCCCTGGCGCCTCTCCTGGAGCAGTCCCGATAACACCAAATTCTGGTTGACATGCAGCAAACGGTCCAGGCAAACCATTGATAAAGCAAGAAACCCGGAATCGATGAGCGGC
Organism: Deltaproteobacteria bacterium; assembly: GCA_016874975.1. Classification (GTDB taxonomy): domain Bacteria; phylum Desulfobacterota; class Desulfobaccia; order Desulfobaccales; family 0-14-0-80-60-11; genus VGSQ01. The sequence goes on along the minus strand of VGSQ01000023.1, from coordinate 4,341 downwards.
CAGGACCTGCTCTCCGGGCAATCCGTCACCATCAGCGCCCCCACGGCGGCATGAGAGTTCCATGGGGCGGCGATTCCTTGCCGAGTAATAAGAAGAGGGAATCAGCCCGGCCCTGACCGGGGTGTGGTGTTGCCCTGGTTAACGAATCTTGGGGAGATTTCGGACGGCTGTGTTGGGAATCACATCGGAAGTAAAAAATGTGGGGTTAAGCCCTCAGGCCTAACCCCTTGAAATTCTTGGCGGGCGATGGGCGACTCGAACGCCCGACCTTCGGTTCCGGAGACCGACGCTCTATCCACCTGAGCTAATCGCCCCTTCTTTCTATATTACCAGACAGGGGCGCGCTGTCAAGCCGGTGAGGAAAAACTTGCCTGCGGCTTCGGGGCGGCTGCCGACGCCGCCGACGCCTGGCTCTGCGCCGCTCCGGGAACGGCAGAGCGGCCGGCACGGGGGAGATCAGCCCCCTGGGAGGCGAGGCGGCGCGCCCCGGAGCGGCAAAAGTTCCGGGGTGTGCCTGTCCCTTGTTTCCGGCGAACTGCCCCAAACCAAGTTATCGGACAGCAACGCGGGGGTACACCCCTCCCCCGGCCAGGAGCGTTTCCTGGTGGCGGAGCGGAGAATCCGGACTCTGCGCCCGCAGCTCAGGATGATAATATTATTATCCCTAGAGCTTCTTGCAAAACTTCCGCCGCAACGTCAGGGTCTTCGAAATATCGAAATATCATGGTGCGCGGTGCGCACCCTACAGATGCTCTGATGTTCCGGCCCCCATGTAGGGTGCGCACCGCGCACCATGAAAGAGGGTGGCATCTTGTAGAGCGTTTTCAAAACCGCCGCCCTTTCCCAGGACAAAGGGAGAATTTTGCGAGAGCCTCCATAATATCCACAAGTCAGCAAAATTGCCGGTACGTTACTTAACCCGATATGACTATGGGCGGCGGGGGGCATGGTGACGACCTGCCCCGGCCCGGAGAGGTTTTCTGGAAGATTTTTGCGGAGCCCCCTGGCTTCTAAGGGATAACGAAGATTGTCCTCCGGTATTTTTCTCCTTATAATGGGAAAAAAAGGAGGGGCCGGAATGGACGAGAATCCCCGCCGTGACTTGGTGCGCAGTCTTACCTGGGCCTGCCTGGAAGCCTTGAGACCCGAGGGGTTGGCCAGCTTCGACGAGGATTTTTATGCCGCGGTCCTGGCGTCGGAGGCTTCCGGGGTGGGCGAAAGGATCACCGCCCTCTCCTCCGCCCGTCCTCTGGATGCCACTCTGGTGGCCGGGATGTTCTTCCAGGTGCTTCTGCAGGCCGAGGAGCTGCCCGTCGGCCCCTCGGACCGGGTTTCCTTCATCCGCACCAAGGCCAAGGAATACCTGGTGGATCATCTGTCCGGGCAAATTTCTCTATCCCAGTTTTTCCGGCTGCTGGACCTCATCGAGGAGAATGCGCACCGCTTTTTCAGCCAGGCCCGCCGGGGTTGGCTGGCTCCTCCTGCTCAAGGGGGGAGAACCGCAGCGCCCTCCTCCGGCGATGAAGACGTGAGGGGCGATGAGCTGGTCCGGGCTTTGGAGAACTTGCCCATCACCCGGAAGGGTCGGCGGAAGCTGACCACGACAGGCCTTCAGGACTTTTTGCGGCAGAGCGCCGGAGCCTGGTTCCGTCTCCGGGATTTTGAGGAGCGTTTCGGGGTGAACAAAAAGACGGCCTGGATTTACCTGGACCTCCTCCTCAAACAGGGCATCCTGGAGCACAACGGCGAGCGGGCCAACCGGGTGCGCTACACCCTGGCCGGGCGCTTCCGCCGCACCGGCGCGCTGCCCCCGGCGGAGGCGCATTTTCACCAGGAGCAAGCCGGCCCACCCACCATGCCCGGTTGACCATACCCACCCGGCCGGCGCCCCCCGAACCCAAAACGGTTCCTTCTTTTTCGAGGAGGCCGGGAAACCCGGTCCCCCTTTTCTTCCCTTCTCTCCCTTCATTCCCCCCTTCCCGCCGATTTTAGTCCTACTACGTGAAATTATTGGAGCTTCTTGCAAAACTTCCGCCGCAGCGTTATGGTTTCCGGAATATCATGGTGCGCGGTGCGCTCCCTACAGATCCTCCGATGTTCCGGCCGCCATGTAGGGTGCGCACCGCGCACCATTAAAAAGGTCGGAATCATGCAGAGCGTTTTCAAAACTGCCGGCCCTTTCCCACTACAAAGGGAGAATTTTGCAAGAGCCTCATTGATTAACCGTTAACAAATACTGACAAATCCCCCCTGACCCCCCTTTAGCAAAGGGGGGAAAATGAAAGGACTTTTGGACTACTGAACGCAGTAGCATTAGGACGGCATATATGAAGACCGAGCCCGAAGTCTTCCACATATTTTCAGGACCAGGGTGAGCCGACTCTCTTCCCCCGGTCCCGGCATCGCAAAGTATTTGCCAGAGTTGTGCCATTTTTGTTATGGTCATAAGAGCAAGCGGCGGTTGTCTTCTGTGCCGGCGCCTTTGCATGGGGTGCTTTGCCATTCGGAGTGGCGAGGTCACAGGCCGCCGGCCCCCGGCCCGGACGCGCCCGTGGGCGGGGCGGGAAGTTCTTTCCCAGCGCGGCTCTCAAGCCTGTTCAGGAGGGATGTCATGAACCTGGCGCAACGTCTTCTTAAAGCGGGAGTTTTGAACCCGGAGCAGTTGGGCGCAGCTTTGAGCCGCCAGAAGAAGTACCGGGGTTTCTTGGGCCGGCACCTGCTGGAGCTCAATCTCCTTGATGCCGAGGTTTTAAGCCGATACACCCCCGCCTATCCCCCCGTTCCCCGGACCTTCGCCGAAACGGGGGTGCCGGAAGGTCTGCTGTCCCAGCTCCTGCTCAAACATGCCTACTACCGGGATTACATCACGGTGCGGGAAATGGCCGACGCCCTGAAGATTTCCGAAGCCCTGGTGGAGACCCTGATGGACTCCCTGAACGCCCAGCGCTTCCTGGAAGTCAAACCCCGGGACCCTTCCCGTCCCGGGCCGCTGCACCTGGCGGTGGAGATTCGCTACACCCTGAGCGACGCCGCCCGCAAACGGACCGAGCAGTTCATGGAGGTCAACAGTTACGTGGGGCCGGCCCCGGTTGCTCTGGAGGACTACTGGGATTGGGTGGAAGCCCAGACCATCCAGCAGATGCAACTGGAAGAGGAGGACCTGCGACGGGCCTTCGCCGACTATGTGGTGCCCGAGGAGCTTTTCTACAAGATCGGCCCGGCGGTGATCAGCGGCCGTTCCATCTTCCTGTTCGGCCCCACCGGCAGCGGCAAGACGATTTTGGCCAAGGCGGTGGGCGAGGCTTTCCGGGACCGGGTCTTCATCCCCTACGCCCTGTATGTGTTCGGGCAGATCATCCGCCTCTACGACGAGGTCAACCACCAGCCGGTGACGCCGGACCCGGACATGCCCAAGTTCGACCAGCGCTGGGTCCTGTGCCGTCGGCCGGTGGTCATCGCCGGCGGCGAAATGACCGAGGACTCCCTGGAGCTCAAGTTCAATCCCATGCTCAAGTACTATGACGCCCCCCATCAGCTCCGGGCCAACAACGGCATCCTCATCATCGACGACTTCGGCCGACAGAAGATCTCCCCCCGGCACCTGCTCAACCGCTGGATGTACCCGCTGGAAACCCGGCAGGATTTTTGCTATCTCAATACCGGGCAGCAATTCGGCATCCCCTTCGACCAGCTCATCATCTTCTGCACCAACCTGGACCCGTACAGCCTGGCCGACGCGGCCTTCCTGCGGCGCATCCGGCATAAAATCTTCGTGGGCCACGTCAACATGGACCAATACCTGGAAATCTTCCGCCGCAACTGTATCCAGTACAACCTGGAATACCGTGAAGACGCGGTCCGGGAGATGGCCGTGCGCCATTACTTCCAGGCCGCCCGGCCCATGAGCGCCTGCCACCCCAGGGACCTGCTGGACAACCTCCAGGACCGGGCCCGCTTTATGGGGCATGAACCGGAACTGACCGCCGAGCAACTGGACGCCGCCGCCCAGAGCTATTTCGTCAAGCCCAAGGAGACCCTGGATTACGACACCCTCCTGGACGAACCCCGGGCCCTGGCCTGAGACCCGGCAGGCTAAGGAGGAAAGGGGGCAGGGGTTAGGGCCATAAGGTCCCCAGGAAGAGCTTGGCAACGAGATTGAGTCTGTGTCCCTTATACAAGTTGCGGTCATCGGACAATTATGGCAGCCGCCGGCTTCAGCCTGCGCCTGCACAGGCTGGAAAGCCTGTGCTACTGAATCCGAGTTTTTATTTTTTTGAGAAAGATTTTTCTTTCATGCTGCTAATTTAATTAAAGAATCGGTGTCGGCGTGCAGGGCGGCAA
>VGSQ01000022.1 GCA_016874975.1 Deltaproteobacteria bacterium | reverse complement strand
GACAGTCATGCTCGGTTCGAAATTCCTCCTGAAAGACCAGGAGATTCATGTCCTCGTAAACCGGCTTGTTTAAAAGCTTTGGCATTCAACATAGTTACATTATTTGCTGAGCAGAGTCAATAGGCCATTACCAAAATACCATATACTGACAGGATCAAGGTGCAAAGCAGAGCTTTGCTGGCAATTGGGTTCCCAAGCAGGAGCTTGGGAACCAGGATTGAACATGATCAGGGTGCGTGGTATTCACGCCAGGTTTCCTGTCTGTAGGGGCGGGTTGGAAACCCGCCCCTGCGGCAATCCCTTTCCGCTCCCAAGTTGAGACCTCTGCGAAAATCCCTCGTTATCGGCAAGGGGGTCGTTGGGAACCCAAGATTTTGTAGAGCAGGCGCCCTCGCCTGCGATATACAGCCGGGGGCGGCTGTTCTACATGATTTTCGCAAAGGTCTCAAGTTCCTGCCTGGAAACCAGGGGACCGGCAGGCAAGGCTCGCCCCTCCCCCAATATCTATCATTTCTCTCCCAGAAAGAACATCTTGCGCCAGCGGTGGTCGCCGGACAGGGCGTGGAGCGTCACTGCGGCCAGGTGCACGGCCAGGAAGAGGGGCACCAGCCATTCCCCCAGTTCGTGCAGTTCCTTCACCAGCCAGACGAAGCCCCGGGCCCGGGCGCCTGGCGTCAGGTAGAGGAACATGAGGAAGCCGGTGGCGGCCATCCAGGTGAAGACCGCGATGCCGAAGGCTTCCCAGAGGCCGGCCAGCCCCTGGCGGGGGGCGCGCTCGGGCAGCTTGAAGCTTACCAGGCAGCGCAGGTCCTCCAAGACCATTTTCAGCCGCTCCGGGGTATAGGGGACCCAGGCGGTGAAGCGAACCGCCTCCGGCCCCCACAGGCCGTAGCCCAGCCGGGCCGCCACGAACGCCGCCGCGCCCAGACCCAGCCATTTATGCACCGAAAACCAGAAATGGCGGGCGTGCTTGTAGTCGCCGGCCCCATACCCCGCCAGCCAGGCCGCCACCCCGAAGACCATGAGACCGAAGTGGAGGAAGATGGTGGCTCCGTCCAGGTCGGTCGCCTGTTGTGTCTGGGTGGGAGTCTCGTCCATGGTGGCCTCTTTTCCGAAACGTTACTGTATGACGCCTGCCTCAGGGTGTTCCAGCACAGTCTGGAAAGCCTGCGCCACGGGATTCATCAATTCTTGCGGCTGAGGAAAGCCCCCTCCCCCCGACCCCCTCCCGCCGGGGGAGGGGGAGAAGAAGGATGACGACGGGCGGAGCTCGCCCTACATTTAATGGTGCGCGAGGCGCACCCACACATATCTCTCTCAGGCATTAACGGCGAATTGAATCTCCCGGGTATTTTGCACCACCTTGGAGGCCTGGAGAATTTCAAAGCGGACAATGCCGCCGTCGTAGCCGAAATCGGCAATGACGCCCGGACGTATCTCATCGCTTTCTTTGATACGTTCCTGGCGCAAAGTGATGGTCAGGGAGTCGGTTTCGGGATCGCAGGTAATTTTCATTTTGTTTTTATTATGTAGGGTGCGCACTGCGCACCATTGGTTCTACACCTGCTTAACCGCCATAATGAATCGGTAGGCAATGCCCACCATTTCCTGCGCAGGCTGAAAAGCCTGGGCCCCCTTTTGGGATGACCTGATATTACAATTCCTCGATAATGATCTCCGCGTTGGTGTACACACACAGCGACCCGGCGATGGTCATGGCCTCCCGGCAGATGGCGGCGGGGGGGAGGTCGGTGTGGGCCAGCAGGGCCCGGGCCGCGGCCAGGGCGTAGGGCGCGCCGGAGCCGATGGCCATCACCCCTTCGTCGGGTTCGATGACGTCGCCGGTGCCGGTGATGAGGAAGGCGCCCTCAGCGTCCACGGCCAGGAGCAGGGCCTCCAGGCGGCGCAGGATGCGGTCGGTGCGCCAGTCCTTGGCCAGCTCCACCACGGCCCGGGTGAGGTTGCCCCGGTGCTGCTCCAGTTTGCCTTCCAGGCGCTCAAAGAGCGTCATGGCGTCGGCCGCGGCCCCGGCGAACCCGGCCACGATCTTGCCGTGGTACAGACGGCGCACCTTTCTGGCCCTGTGCTTCATGACCATGTCGCCCAGGGAAACCTGGCCGTCCCCGGCCACGGCGACGCTCGCCCCCCGGCGCACCATGAGGACGGTGGTGCCCCGCCAGGTGTCGGTGTGATGATGATTAGCCATAATGCTAAAGCAAAGCCCCCCTCACCCCGGCCCTCTCTCCCCCCGGCGGGGGGAGAGAGAGAAATATTTGACATGTTGGGGGAGGGGGCTAAGGGGCAAGCCCCTTAGCCCCTTCCCCACACCCCCACCTGATTTCGTCCATAAGTTGCGCTTCTTTAATCTCGTCCCCAAGCTGAGCTTGGGGACGGGCCTTCTGCCGGCCAAGCTGAGCTTGGCGTCATATTGCGTTCCCAAGTGCAACTTGGGAACGAGGTTTGGATATGATATTCGGGGGAGGAGCGTAAGGTGGAAGAGCGCGGGAGTTGCGCTCTCCCGGCCCTTCCCCCACAATCCTCTTATCCTCCTCCACCTCCCCCCTTGCCTCGGGGGTGGGCCTTGTCGTATTCCTCCATGAGATAATCCGCGTTCAGGTGCAGGTAGCGCTGGGTGGTGGAGATGCTGCTGTGCCCCAACAGTTCCTGCACGGTGCGCAGGTCCGCCTTGCCTTCCAGCAGGTGGGTGGCGAAGCTGTGCCTGAGGGCGTGGGGGTTCAGGCCCCCGGGCAGGCCCGCCAGCCGGGCCCATTTTTCCACCACCCGGGCCACCCCCCGGGTGCTGAGGCGCCCCCCGGCTTTATTGAGGAAGAGGGCCTGGCTGCGGCTGCCCGTTTTGTCGCAGAGCATGCGCCGGGCGCGGAGATATGCCGCCAGGGCGGCTTTGGCCGGCTCCCCCAGGAAGGCCAGGCGCTCCTTGGCGCCTTTGCCGAAGAGGCGCAGGACGCCTTCCTTGAGATGGAGGTCGGGGAGGTTGAGCCCGGCCAGCTCCGAGAGGCGCAGCCCCCCGGCGTAGAACATCTCCAGGATGGCCCGGTCCCGGCGGGTCTGGAATTCCGGTTCGCCGGCGGCGGCACTCAGAAGGTGAAAGACCTCGTCCACCCCGAGGAAGCGGGGCAGGGTCTTTTCCAGCTTCGGCGACGGGGCCAGCCGGGCGGGGTTGGCCTCCACCGTGCCCTGGCGCTGCAGGTATTTGAAGAAGGTGCGCAGGGAGGAGAGCTTGCGTGCCAGGGTGGTCTTGCGGCGGCCTTTGGAGAGGTGGGCCAAAAAAGCGCGGACGTCCCGGTAGGCGGCCTGGGACAGGGGCTGTCCGTGGGCCTGGCGGTCCCAGAATTCCAGGAACTGGCCCACGTCCAGGCGGTAGTTCCGCAGGGTATGGGGCGACAGTTGCCGCTCCGCCCGGAGGTAGCTCAGAAATCCGTCCAGGTGTTCCGCGTGGCCCATGGCTGGTTTAAGTGTCCGATCCGGTTGAATCTTTAAATATTACCATTGAATAGCCGCAAAGCCAAAGAAACTCTCCCGCGGGAGGGGTAGGGGTTGTCAAAGATAGTGGTAGAGGACACCCGCCCCCGGGTGTCCCGGCGCAGGCCGGGGGCCTGCCTCGCCAGGTGGTGATTACCCGGCCAAGAGGGAGCTTGGCGGGCAAAGGGGTTCCCAGGCGGGAGCTTGGGAACCAGGGAAGAAGAGTGGGCTTTGCCACGGCTCAGAAAAAACGCAGAGGGGCGGTCCGCGAACCACCCCTCCGTTATCATTAACCCGGCTGCCGGGCCCCAGGGCGCCTGGGGGAACCGGGCGGCGCCGGTTAAGGTTGCGATTTTCCCTTATTCCGCTTTTATCTCAATGGCCTTAGGCTTGACCTCTTCCTTCTTGGGGCAGACCACGGTGAGCACACCCTGCTTGTAGGAGGCTTCGATCTTGTCAGCCTCCACCGCGGCGGGAAGTTTCAGGGAGCGGCTGAAGGAGCCGTAGGAGCGTTCCACCATGTGGTAATTTTCGCCCTTTTCCTCCCGCTCCGACTTCTTTTCGCCCTTGATGGTGAGGATGTCGCCCACCAGGTTGATTTCGATGTCCTTGGCTTCCATGCCGGGCACTTCGGCCTTGACGGTCACTTTGTCCCCGGTCTCGGAGACGTCTACGGCCGGCGACCATACTTCTTCCATCGGTTCCAGACCCCGGCGGCCCGGCCCGAAATAATCTTCCCACAACCGGTCCATTTCCCGGCGGAGGCGAGTCACCTCCCGGAAAGGTCTCCATACGGTCAGATCCATGTCCATCACCTCCATCATAAGGTTCAGATATTTGTTATTATTCATCAATTAAGCATGCTTCCCCTTTTTGTCAACCGCCCCGGTAAATTTTTGCGCCAGAGAACCTTGAACAGGAACGGTCATTTATGATAAAAGAAAAATGCTCTTGCGAGGGCGAGCCTATGAGTGCCAGGATAACAACCGCCGCCGCCGTCAGCCTCCGTTGCCAGCCGGGAGGCTTTTTTTTTGCCGTCGCCGGATCGAGGGTCTTACGTGAGTGGCGGACAGGTGAGCTTTTAGGCCCCTTCCTCGCCTGCGTTCAGGGAAAATCATCGCCACGGGGAACCGCCGCATGGAACTGAGGCGCAAGGACCTGTTGGGCATGGCCGACCTCACGGCCCAGGAGATCGGGCTCATCCTGGATACCGCGGCCTCCCTCAAGGAAATCTCCCAACGCCCCATCAAAAAAGTGCCCACCCTCCGGGGCCGGACGGTGGTGACGCTCTTTTACGAGCCCAGCACCCGCACCCGCATGTCCTTTGAGATCGCCGCCAAGCGACTGTCCGCGGATACGGTCAACCTCACGGTGGCGGCCTCCAGCGCGGTGAAGGGGGAGACCCTGGCGGACACCGCGGCCAATCTGCAGGCCATGCAGCCGGACGTGCTCATCATCCGGCACCAGGCCAGCGGCGCCCCCCATTATCTGGCCCGGCGGCTCAGATGCGGCGTGGTCAACGCCGGGGACGGCCTGCACGAGCACCCCACCCAGGCCCTCCTGGACCTGCTCACCATCCGGGAGGCCAAGGGGCGGCTGGACGGTCTCAAGGTGGCCATCGTGGGCGACATCCTCCACTCCCGGGTGGCCCGCTCCAACATCCTGGGCCTCACCACCATGGGCTCCCGGGTGGTGGTGGCCGGGCCCGCCACCATGCTGCCGCCGGGGCTTACGGCCCTGGGCGCAGAGGTCACCCACTCCCTGGAGGAGGCCGTCCGGGACGCCGACGCCATCATGATGCTCCGTCTGCAACTGGAGCGCATGGGGCAGAATTTCTTGTCCACCCTGCGGGAATACAGCACGCATTTCGGCCTGGCCCCCCGGCACCTGGGCCTGGCCCGGGAAGACGTCATCGTCATGCACCCCGGCCCCCTGAACCGGGGCGTGGAGATTTCCCCGGAGGTGGCCGACGGGCCTTATTCCGTCATCCTGGAGCAGGTGACCAACGGCGTGGCGGTGCGCATGGCCGTGCTGCTGCTGCTTATCGGAGAAAGATGATGCATCTCCTCATCACCGGCGGCCTGGTGGTGGACCCGGCGCAGAATCTGGAAGCGCCCCGGGACCTGTTGATCGTAGATGGGCGGATTGCGGCAGTGGAGCTCCCCGGCGCCATCCCCTCAGAGGGCCGGGAGGTCCTGGACGCCGCGGGTCTGGTCGTCGTCCCCGGCCTCATCGACATGCACGTGCACCTGCGGGAGCCGGGGGAGGAATACAAGGAGACCGTGGAGACGGGGACCCGGGCCGCGGTCCGGGGGGGCTTCACCGGAGTGGCCTCTATGCCCAACACCAAGCCGGTGAACGACACCGCCGCAGTGACCCGCTTCATTTTAGACCAGGCCAGGGCCGCGGGGCTGGCCCGGGTCCACCCCGTGGGCGCCATTTCCGTCGGCTCCCGGGGCGAGGCCTTGTGCGAATACGCCGAACTCAAGGCCGCAGGCTGCGCGGCCGTCTCCGACGACGGCCGGCCGGTGATGGACGCCCTGCTCATGCGCCGGGCCCTGGAGTATGCCAGGACCTTCGAGCTGCTGGTCATTTCCCACGCCGAGGACCTGCACCTGCGGGCCGACGGGGTGATGCATGAGGGGCCGGTGTCCACCCGGTTGGGCCTCAGGGGCATCCCCGCCGCGGCCGAAGAGGTGATGGTGTTCCGGGACGTCACCCTGGCCGCGCTCACGGGGGCGCGTCTGCACATCGCCCACGTGTCCACCGCGGGGTCGGTGGAAATCATCCGCCGGGCCAAGGCCCGGGGCGCGCCGGTCACCTGCGAGACCGCACCCCACTACTTCACCCTGACGGACGAAGCGGTGTGCGGTCAAACCCCGGACGCGGCGCTGAACCCGGCCTACGACACCAACGCCAAGGTGAACCCGCCGCTTCGCACCGCGGCGGACGTGGCCGCGGTGCAGGAAGGGCTGCGGGACGGCGCCATCGACGCCATCGCCTGCGACCACGCCCCCCACGGACTCCTGGAAAAGGACGTGGAATTTGCGGCTGCGGCCATGGGGCTCATCGGCCTGGAGACCAGCCTGGGGCTGAGCCTGAAGCTGGTCCACGAAGGCATTCTCACCCTGGGGCAACTCATTGCCAGGATGTCCACCCACCCGGCCCGCATCCTGGGGGTCCCCGGCGGCGCCCTCACCGTGGGCGCCCCCGCGGACCTCACCCTCATCGACCTGGAGCGGGAGTGGACCGTGGCCGTGAACGCTTTTGCCTCCCGGAGCCGGAATTGCCCCTTTGAGGGCTGGCAGCTCACCGGGAAAGCCGTGGCCGCCCTGGTGGGGGGACGCCTGGTGCACCAGGAGTTGGATGTGTAATGGGGTGTGTAGGGTGCGCACCGCGCACCATAACCATGGGTAACTTCACATAATTTACGGGTGTAACCCAGCTTTAGGCATCACCGGCGGGAACATTTGATGTAGGACACCCGCCCTCGGGTGTCACGCACCCGGCTGTCCCGGCGCAGGCTGGAAGCCTGCGCCACCATTCTGTTTTCCCTCGTTCCCACGCTCCCGCTTGGGAACGCAATATTTCCCCCAAGCTCTGCTTGGGGACCTTATATTCCGTCCGCCCCCACTTTCTGCAATGTGCCTCCGGCCAAGCGGGAGCTTGGCGGGCCGAGGGGGTTCCCAGGGGGACCCTGGGAACCGGAGGACGGCCCCGGGCTTTAGGGTTTCATTGACAGTCCCCGTCAATCGCAATACAATCATCCATCCCTTCAAGGAGGAATCATGACTGCCCTGCCCGCGCTGGCCGCCACCGGCATCGGTTCGGTGCCCTTCACCGACCCGGACCAGGCCGTGGGCCGGATCCTGCGGCATTTGCCGGAGGTCCCCTTCTGGCCTCAGATGGTGCGCCTGGGATATGCCGAGGAGATGCTGCCCCAGGGGGCCCAGGGACTGCCGGCCCTGGAGGTGGACCTGGAGGAGCGGCGGGTGCGCCTCGACCCCCGGGCCGACCGGGAGATGGCCCTGGCGCATTTTTACGAGACGGCCTTCAGCGGCGATCTCGGCCCCTTCGCCCTCCCCCCGGAGGGCTCCCGGGGGTTTGCCGCGCTGGTTAAAGCCGTCCCGACCGCGCCGGCGATTTCAGCCCTCAAAGGTCAGGTGGTGGGTCCGGTGACCTTCGCCGGCATGGTCAAGGATGCCGCCGACAAGCCCATTCTCTATGACCGGGAGCTGACCCAGGCCGTGTCCCAGGGGCTGGCCCGGGCCGCGGCCTGGCAGGCCCAGACCTTCCGCAATCTGGGCAAAGAGGCGGTCATTTTCCTGGACGAGCCCATCCTGACGGGTTACGGGTCCGCCTTCCTGCCCATTTCCCGGGAGGAGGTGACGACGCTCCTTACCGACACCCTGGACACCATCCGCCAGTTCGGGCCGGCGCTGCTGGGCCTGCACTGCTGCGGCAACACCGATTGGGCCATGCTGCTGGAGCTGCCCCTGGACATTCTCAGTTTCGACTCTTACGGCTATTTCGACACGCTCCTGCTCTATGACAAGGCGCTCCTGGCCTTTCTGGAGCGGGGCGGCCGGCTGGCCTGGGGCCTGGTCCCCACCGGCGAGGAGCTGCAGCAGGAAACCGCAGACAGCCTCTTCCGCCGCTTTGAGGGACAGGTGCGCCAACTGGCCGTCCTGGGACCGGCGGCCGCGCAGATACTGTCCCAGGCCTTGCTCACCCCGGCCTGCGGCCTGGGCTATCTGAGCCCGGAGCAGGCCGCCCGGGCGCTGGCGCTCCTGCAGGAACTGAGTGAGCTCGCCCGGCGCTGGCGGGCGGCGGCCTGAACCAACAAGACCTTTCCGGGAGTATGCCATGAAGGTGAAGGACATCATGGTCAAAGAGGTGGCCACGCTGGACGTCAACGACGAGCTGAGTCTGGCCAACGACATCATGCGACTGGGGCGAATCCGACACCTCCCGGTGGTGGACGGCGCCCGCCTGGTGGGCATCATCAGCGAGCGGGACCTGTTCCGCTCCTCCCTGGCCCAGGCCCTGGGCTACGGCACCGAAGCCACCCGGCAGGTGATGAAATCCATCCGCATCAAGGACGTCATGGTCTCCGAGGTCGTCACCGCGGCCCCCGAGTGGGAGCTGGCCCAGGCCGTGGAGCTCATGTTGAGGCGCAAGATCGGCTGCCTGCCGGTGGTGGAGGGCGAGCGCCTGGTGGGCCTGGTCACCGAGACGGACATTCTCCTCCAATATTGCAAGGACCTGGGCGGGAGTCCTAAATAATCGCCAGGAAGCGGATCAGGTCCTTCAGGGTCTGGGGGGCATAGGGGGTTGCTCCCCGGGGGCCCAGCTGCTCCTGCAACACCTTGAGGGCGGCAAAGGGCCTGAGGGCCGGCCGGTAGGGACGGTGGGAAGTGAGGGCGTCATAGGCGTCCAGAAGGCGCAGCACCCGGGTCAAAGGATGCTGTTTGGCCAAGGTCAGGCCCTGGGGGTAGCCGGAGCCGTCGGCGTTCTCATGGTGCTCCAGCACCAGGCGCAGCGCCGCCACGGGGAAATGGGGATGGGAGGACAGGAGGCGGTGGCCCAGGGCGGGGTGCTCCCGGATGTCCGCCCAATCCTCCGGACCCAACGGTTCCACCTTGCAGAGAATGCTCGCATCCACCCGAGTCAGCCCCACATCATGGAAGAGCCCGGCCAACCCCAGAGTGAGGCTCTCACGCCTGCCTTTTCCCAGAAAGACCGGCATGGCCATGGACAACAGGGAGACGTTCACCGAGTGTGTATACAGAGAGTAGTCCGAGAAGAGAATCTCTCCCAGCAGTCTGAAAGACAGGTCATCCCGCTCCAGCACCTGCAGCGTCTGCCCCAACACCTTCTTGGCCGCGTTGAGGTGCTTCCCCAGATGAGGCTGGCGCAAGGCCAGGCGCAGGGTTAAACCGAGGTGCTCCCGGCAGAGGCTGAGCATCGCCTTCCCCTCCCCGTTGCCGGTCAACAGCAGGTGGTTGTTCAGATAGGCGATGACCGTCTCCAGATCTTCGGCCCGGAAGTAGCCCCGCTCCAGGCCCAGTCTCTCCAGAGGTTCCAGGAAACTTGCGTCCACCCCTTCCCCCGCCTCCAGGTAGGGCAGGAAGTGAATCTCGGGGCTCTCCTCCCGCCTCACCTTGAGGAACAGGGGGAAGGGCAGCGCCTCCCCCACTATGAGGACCTTGAGGGCCAGGGGCAGATGGGATGATTCCGAGTCCGGCGCGGCGAGGCCCTTGAGAACCCGGAGGTTGCTGCTCATCAATTGCTGGCGGAAGAACTGGGACGTCATAACGGACCTCGGCGCCGTGACACCCGGCGTCTCCACCATGTTATCGGCCGACGGGAGCAGAGACTTAAGGGGTGCAAGGGGGCAGGGGTCATCCCTTGACTGCCGGAGGATGAGTCGGGGGGCATTCCTCTGCCTGGTTCCCAAGCTCCTGCTTGGGAACCGGCTTGCCCGCCAAGCTTTGCTTGGCCGGAGCATCGCTCAATAAGGTGGCAACCGGGAGGCAAGGCCATGAGGTCCCCAAGCAGAGCTTGGGGGGAAAAGGTGCGTTCCCAAGCAGGAGCTTGGGAACGAGAGTGGTCCCCACTTCCTCGTCCCTTGATCGGGGCCCCCCACCTGGATCCCAGGTCAACTTGGGAACCGGGTGGTGGCCAAGGGGTGGCGGGGGGGGGGAAGGGGACAGGGGCCCCCCGGCCCCCTTCCCCGCCGGCAATCGTTAGGGGGGCAGGCCCGGCTACACGAAGGTGAGCCAATGGTGGTAGCGGGGGTCCCGGCCTTTGACGATCTTGAAGAAGGCGGTCTGCAGTTGTTTGGTGACGGGGCCGGGGCGGCCCGGACCGATGACGCGGCCGTCCACCTCCCGGATGGGGGTGACCTCCGCGGCGGTGCCGGTGAAGAAGGCCTCGTCCGCCAGGTAAAGCTCGTCCAGGGAGAAGCGGTCCTCCCGGGTGGGGATGCCCAGGTCCCGGGCCAGGGTGAGCATGCAGTCCCGGGTGATGCCCGGCAGGATGGAGGTCAAAGGCGGCGTCCGCAGCACCCCGTCCCGCACGATGAAGATATTTTCCCCCGAGGCCTCGGAGACGTAGCCCTCGGGGTCCAGCAGCAGGGCCTCGTCGTAGCCGTTGGCGATGGCCTCCCGTTTGGCCAGGATGGAGTTGACGTAATTGCCCACCGTCTTGGTCTTGGTCATCATGATGCGGGGGTGGTGCCGGGCGTAGGCCGAGGTTTTCACCCGCACGCCCCGCTCCAGGCCCTCATCGCCCAGGTAGGCGCCCCAGACCCAACTGATGACGGTGACCCGGATGGGGTTGGAGGCGGGATTGAGCCCCATGACGCCGTCGCCCACAAAAACCAGGGGCCGCAGGTAGGCCTCCTTCTGGCCGTTGCGCCGCAGGATCTCGGTGCAGGCTTCCTCCACCCGGGCCGGCGTGAACGGCATGGCCAGCTGCATGACGTGGGCCGAGTCGAAGAGCCGGCGGATGTGCTCCTTGAGGCGGAAAACCGCGGTGCGCCCATCCTCGCAGTGGTAAGCCCGGATGCCTTCAAAGACCCCCAGCCCGTAGTGCAGGGTGTGGGTGAGGATATGCACCTGGGCCGCCTCCCAGGGGATGAAGTCGCCGTCCAACCAGATCCATTCGGCCTTTGCCACCATGCCTGTCCCTCCCCGGAGTTTGCCGAAGAGTTTTAACGCAGAAGCAAGGGGTTGTCAAATCCTATTCGGCCGGGGCGGACTCGGTGGCGGATGCACCTGGCGCCTGATAACCGGGAATTGACCTCGGCCAAGGGAGAGCTTGGCGGGCACGGGGGTTCCCCAGCGGGAGCTTGGGAACCAGAGGGCAAGGCGGGATGCGCTTCGCTTTCCCGCCCTACGGCTACGACTACTGAAAGCTGCAAGCTGAAACCTGAAAGCTCAACCCCGGAACCCAAAAGCCGGCAACCCCACCCTGACACCTGGCACCTGACACCTGGCACCTGCATTGCTGCACTTTTCATTGCGCACCGGGCAACTTTTCCGTAAGATAGGCATATTCGCGGTTTTTTCATAATTCCCTCTTGGTACCATCATGACAACAGCTCTCAATGTCGGCGTCATCGGCGTGGGCTATCTGGGTCGCTTCCATGCCGAAAAATATGCGGCGCTGCCCGAAGTGACCCTGGCGGGCGTGGCCGATATCCATCCCGAACGGGTCCGGACGGTGGCCCGCAACCTGGAAACCGAGGCCTTCACCGATTACCGCCGGCTCCTGCCCCGGGTGGAGGCGGTGAGCGTGGCGGTCACCACCAGCGAGCATTATGCGGTGGTGCGCGACTGTCTGGAGGCGGGCTGCCACGTGCTGGTGGAAAAGCCCCTCACCGCCACCGTGGAACAGGGTGAAGAACTGGTGGACCTGGCCCGACAGCGCGGCCGCCATCTCATGGTGGGCCATCTGGAGCGGTTCAACTCCGCCATGGAGGAGCTCAAAAGGCTGGCCACCCAGCCCCGTTTCATCGAGAGCCACCGCCTGGCCTTCTTCAAGGAGCGGGGCACCGACGTGGACGTGGTCCTGGACCTGATGATCCACGACCTGGACCACATCCTCAGCATGGTGAGCGCCCCGGTGCGGGAGATCCGGGCCGCGGGCATCGCGGTGCTGACCCCGGTGGTGGACCTGGCCAACGTGCGCCTGGAATTTGAAGACGGCTGCATCGCCAACCTCACCGCCTCCCGCATGTCCCTGAAGAGCATGCGGCGCTTCCGCCTCTTCCAGCCCGAGGCCTATCTGGCGGTGGATTTTGAGGCCCAGGAGTTGACGGTGGCGGCCCGCAAGGAAGGGGCTATGGGTCCCATCCCCGGGGTGGCCCTGGAACTCAGGCGCTTCCCCAAGGAGGACGTGCTTCTCAAGGAGATTTACGCCTTCGTCATGGCGGTGCGGAACGCCCAGGAACCCCCGGTTCCCGGCGAGTCCGGGCTGGCCGCCCTGAAGCTGGCCATGGAAATCAACGCCGCCATGCGCAAGGCCAGGGTGTGAGGACGAGGGCGAATTCTGAAACAAGGGGTGACGCCCCCGCGCCGGAGGGGCCCCGGGTCCTCATCGTCGCGGGGGAGGCCTCGGGCGACGCGCACGCCGCCCGGCTGGTGGCCGCCATGCGCGGTGAACTGCCGTCGGTGCAGGTCTTCGGGGTGGGGGGCGAGGCCCTGGCCCGGGAAGGGGTGGAGCTCCTCTTCCCCGCGGCCGCCCTGGCGGTGGTGGGGCTTTCCGAGGTGGCGGCCAAGCTGCCGGCGGTGGTGCGGGCTCTCCTCACCCTGGGCCGGGCCATGCGCCGGCGCCGCCCCTCCCTGGTCATCCTGGTGGACTTCCCGGATTTCAACTTCTGGGTGGCCCGCCTGGCCCGCTGGCACGGCATCCCGGTGATGTACTTCATCAGCCCCCAGGTCTGGGCCTGGCGCCGCTACCGGGTGCGCACCATCGCCCGGCTGGTGGACCGCATGGTGGTGATTTTTCCTTTTGAGGCGGAATTTTACGAACAACACGGGGTGCAGGCGGACTTTGTGGGGCACCCCTTCCGGGAGACCCTGCCCCCGCCGCCGCCCCGGCGGGAGTGGCTGGCCGCCCACGGCCTGGACCCGGACCGGCTCACCGTGGCCGTTCTGCCCGGCTCCCGCCTGAGCGAAGTGGAGCGCTTCCTGCCCCTGATGCTGGACGCGGCCCGGCTCCTGCTCCAGTCCCTGCCCGGCTGCCAGTTCGTGCTGCCCCTGGCCTCCACCATCCCGGCCCAGTGCGTGGCCGCCCAGGTGTCCGGGTTCGGCGGCCCCCTCCAGGTGGTGCCCGGCCAGGCCTATGAGGCCCTCACCGCCGCCCACCTGGCCCTGGTGGCTTCGGGCACCGTCACCCTGGAAGCGGCCCTGGCCGCCACCCCCACGGTCATCGTCTACCGGGTGTCGGCCCTGAGCGCCCTGGTGGCCCGGCTGCTCATCCGGGTGGAGCATGTGGGCATGGCCAACCTGCTGGCCGGGGAGCGGCTCTTTCCCGAACTCCTCCAGGAGCAGTTCACCCCGGAGAGCCTGGCCCTGGAAGCCCTGGCCTTCGTCAGGGAGCCCCGGCGCCTCGAAACGGTGGGACAGGGATTGCGCCGCATCCTCACCCGCCTGGGCGGCCCCGGCGCTTCCGCCCGGGCGGCCCGGGTGGCCCTTTCCCTGATCAACCGCGCCGCGGGCTCGGGGGGCTGAGTCGAGATGTCAGGCAGGTGCAGGACACCCGCCCCCGGGTGTCCCGGCATTGGCTTTTTGGTTTAATTCATGGTTGCTGCAACGCGGGGCTATCCCACCCGCCCCGGCCAGGGAAGCGGGTGAGCTTATCAACCGAACCATCAGGGAAGGAAGAGCCGATGCTGAAGAAAATCCAAAGCCTGCTGGGTCCGGAGGCTGATGACCTGTTGTCCTACACCTGCACGGGCTTCCCCAAAGAGGCCCTGCACCTGCCGGGGCCGGATTTCATCGACCGGGTCTGGCTCATAACGGACCGCCCCATCGGCGTCTTGCGCTCTTTGGCGGCCATGTTCAACCACGGCCGCCTGGCCGGCACCGGCTATCTCAGCATCCTGCCGGTGGACCAGGGCATTGAACATTCGGCCGCGGCCTCTTTCGCCCCCAATCCCCGGTATTTCGACCCGGAGAACATCGTCGGCCTGGCCCTGGAGGGCGGCTGCAGCGCGGTGGCCTCCACCCTGGGGGTGCTGGGCATGGTGGCCCGCAAGTACGCCCACAAGATCCCCTTCATCGTCAAACTCAACCACAACGAACTGTTGGCCTATCCCGAAATCCACGACCAGACCATGGTGGCCCGGGTGGAGCAGGCCTTCGACATGGGGGCCGTGGCCGTGGCCGCCACCGTCTATTTCGGCTCGCCCGAATGCCGGCGGCAGTGGGTGGAGGTGAGCGAGGCCTTCGAGCGGGCCCACGACCTGGGGATGGCCGCCATCCTCTGGTGCTATCTGCGCAACCCCGCCTTCAAGACCTCGGCCAAGGATTACCACACCGCCGCGGACCTGACCGGGCAGGCCAACCACTTGGGGGTCACCATCCAGGCCGACATCATCAAACAGAAGCAGCCCACCGTCAACGGCGGCTTCACGGTGCTCAATTTCGGCAAAACCCACCCCCGGGTCTACTCCGAATTGTCCGGCACCCACCCCATCGACATGACCCGCTACCAGGCGGCCAACTGCTACATGGGCCGGGCCGGGCTCATCAACTCCGGGGGCGAAGCCGGCGGCAACGACCTGGCCGAAGCCGTGCGCACCGCCATCATCAACAAGCGGGCCGGCGGCATGGGCCTCATCTCCGGCCGCAAGGCCTTCCAGCGCCCCCTGAAGGAAGGGGTGGAACTGCTCAACACCATCCAGGACGTGTACCTGTCTGCGGATGTGACCGTGGCTTAACGATAAGGAATCCTTGGCGACCTTTGCGTCTTTGCGAGAACAATTATTTTCTCGCAAAGGCGCAGAGAACGCTAAGAAAGTTACCCCTGGTTCCCAAACTCCTGTTTGGTAATCGCCAAGCTCCCGCTTGGCCAAATCGTTAAAGGGGTTGGGGGTGGGGGCAGGGGTCCGTGACCTCTGGCGCCCTCCCCCACAAACACCTTCGCAAGGACGAAGACTCTCATGTTCACCGGTCTCATCGAAGGCGTCGGCGAAATCACCGGCATCGTCCGCCAGGCCGAAGGCGTGCGTCTGGGGCTGGCGCCGCCCTTCCCCGTGGCGGAACTGGTCCTGGGGGAGTCGGTGGCCGTCTCCGGCGCCTGCCTCACGGTGGTGGCCGCGGCCGGCGGCGTCTTCCAGGTGGAGGTCTCACCCGAGACCCTGGCCCGCACGACTTTGGGGTTGAAAAAGGTCAGGGAGAGGGTTAACTTAGAGAGAGCCCTGCGGTTGGGCGACCGGCTGGGGGGCCACCTGGTCACCGGGCACGTGGACGGCGTGGGCGCGGTGCGGGAGCGCAAGGAAGGCCCGGCCCATATCATCCTGGGCTTCGAGATGCCCCCGGGGCTGGCCCCCTACGTGGTGGAAAAAGGCTCCATCGCCGTGGAGGGCGTCAGCCTCACGGTCAACACCTGTGAGGGCAACCGCTTTACGGTGAACCTGATTCCCTTTACGGCCCGCAAGACCACCCTGGCGTCGCTCCGGGTGGGCGACCGGGTCAATCTGGAGACGGACCTGATCGGCAAATACGTGGCCAAGCTCCTGCAAAAGGACCGGCAGGGAGGCCGGGGGCTTTCCCAGGACCTCCTGGCCCGGCACGGCTTCCTCTAACGCAGGAGTGGCGCTGCTTCTGGTGATGCCCTTATGGCTGTGACACCCATTGAAGAGGTGATTCAGGAATTCCGCCAGGGCCGTATGGTCATTCTGGTGGACGACGAGGACCGGGAAAACGAAGGCGATCTGGCCATGCCCGCGGAGTTGGTGAGCCCGGAAACCGTGAATTTCATGGCCCGCTTCGGTCGGGGGCTCATCTGCCTGGCCCTGGACCCGCTGCTGGTGGACCGGCTGAAGCTGCGTCCCATGGTGCGGGACAACGAGTCGCCCTACCAAACCGCCTTCACCGTCTCCATTGAGGCCCGGCGGGGGGTGACCACGGGCATCTCGGCGGCGGACCGGGCCACCACCATTCTCACCGCGGTGGGGGACAACGCCCGTCCTGAGGACCTGGTGAGCCCCGGTCACATCTTCCCTCTCAGGGCCCGCAAAGGCGGAGTGCTGGTGCGCACCGGCCAGACCGAGGGCTCCGTGGACCTGGCCCGGCTGGCGGGCTTCAAGCCGGCTGCGGTCATCTGCGAAATCATGAAAGACGACGGCACCATGGCCCGCATGCCGGATTTGGAGGAATTCGCCGCCACCCACGGCCTCAAAATCGCCACCATCGCCGATCTGGTGGAATATCGCCTCCGCAACGAATCCTTTGTGCACCGGCGGGCCACCACCACCCTCCCCACCTATTTCGGGGAATTCACGGTGCACGCCTACGACAACGACATCGACGACAACCAGCACCTGGCCCTGGTGAGAGGGGAGGTCAACCCCGAAGAGCCCATCCTGGTGCGGGTGCACTCCGAATGCGTCACCGGGGACGTGTTCCACTCCCTCCGGTGCGACTGCGGCGACCAGCTGGAGGCCGCCCTGCAACGGGTGGAAGAGGAGGGCCGGGGCGTCATCGTCTATATGCACCAGGAGGGCCGGGGCATCGGCCTGGTGAATAAGATCCGGGCCTACGCCCTCCAGGACCAGGGGGCCGACACGGTGGAGGCCAACGAGGCCCTGGGGTTCAAGGCGGATCTGCGGGACTACGGCATCGGCGCCCAGATTCTGCGGGAACTGGGGGTCCGCATGATGCGCCTCATGACCAATAATCCCAAGAAGATCATCGGCCTGGAGGGCTACGGCCTCAAGGTGGTGGAGCGGGTCGCCCTGGAGGTGCCGCCCAACCGGGTCAACCGCAATTATCTCAAGACCAAGTGCCTGAAGATGGGGCACCTGCTCACTATGGTGTGAAAGGCGGAAACGGCATGCGGACGGTGGAAGGCGTACTCCGTGGCGAGGGGTTGAAATTCGCCCTGATCGTCAGCCGCTTTAATGCGTTTATCACCGAGCGCCTGCTGGAGGGGGCGCTGGATTGTCTGAGGCGCCACGGCGTCGGCGAGGGCGACCTCACCATCGTCCGGGTGCCCGGCGCCTGGGAGATCCCCCTGGCCGCCAAACACCTGGTCCAGTCGGGCCGCTACGACGCGGTGGTCTGCCTGGGCGCGGTGATCCGGGGCTCCACCCCGCACTTCGACTATGTGGCCGCGGAAGTGAGCAAAGGGGTGGCCCAGGTGGGATTGGATGCGGGGATTCCGGTGCTCTTCGGCATCCTCACCACCGACACCCTGGAGCAGGCCGTGGAGCGGGCCGGCAGCAAGGCGGGCAACAAGGGCTACGCCGCCGCCGAGGCGGCGGTGGAGATGGTCAACCTGCTCAAGGCCCTCTAAGGTTCGCCGCCGTGCCGCCCTTTTCCCGCAGCCAGTGCCGGGAATGGGCCCTGCAGGTCCTGTACCAGGCGGAATTCTCCGGGCGTCCGGGAGAAGAGGTGGTGCTCCGCTTCTGGCGTCATTTCCACCGGCGGAGCAAACCCCCGGCCTACCTCCAGGAGCTGGTGTTCGGGGTCCAGGCCCATCAGGCAGAGGTGGACGGCCTCATCGCCCGGTACTCGGAACATTGGCGCCTGGAGCGCATGGCCGCCGTGGACCGGAATCTCCTCCGGCTGGGCGCTTACGAACTCCTCTACCAGCCCGGCATTCCCGCCAAGGTGGTCCTCAACGAGGCCGTGGAACTGGCCAAACGCTACGGCTCGGAAGGCTCGGGGGCCTTCGTCAACGGCCTCCTGGACCGCATCCGGGAGGCCGTCGGCCGGAAGCCGTAAGGCAGTGAGGCAGTGGGACAGGGAGGAGGCGGAACTCATGCCGCCTGGTTCCCAAGCTCCTGCACGGGGACCCAGGCGCCCGCCGAGTTCTGCCTGGTCGGAGCAACATGCAGAGCCAGGTGTGGCCTAACCGGCCCGAAAGGTCACCGAGCAGTCTCCCCGGGCCGTTGGTCCATCCGTAAGAGATGTTAAGAATTTCCTTGGCGATCTTTGCGACTTCGGGTGAAGATCTGGTCACACCGGGGCACAAAGACGCAAGGATGACCGTACAGTCTTCTCAGAAAAGGAGGAAAAGGCAATGCGGAGACACAAACATATGGCCATTCTCACCCTCTTGGTCTTTACCATCAGCCTGACCGGCTGCGCCACCGACGGTCATTATGATCCGGCCCGTTCGGGCGCAGTCGGAGCGCTGGGCGGCGCGGCCACCGGCGCCGCCTTGGGCTCCATCATCGGCGCCGCCACCGGCTCTCCGGGCACCGGCGCCTGGGTAGGGGCCGCCACCGGCGCGGTGGCGGGCGGGGTGGCCGGAATCCTATACGCCGCCCACATGAACCGCCGCACCCAGGAGTCGGCCATGGCTGCCCAGACCTATAACTACACCCCGACCCAGGGCAACTTTGTGGATATCGGCGAAGTGAGCGCCCAGCCGGGGGCGTTGCGGCCCGGCCAGGAGGTGCTGCTGGGGATGACTTACACCATCCTCACTCCCGACAACGCCCCCCAGATGGTGACCATCACCCGGGAGGTGCGCAAGGACGGCATGATAATGGGACAGCCCTACCAGACCCAGGCCTCCAATATAAACGGCACCTACCATGACCAGGTAACCTTTCGTCTGCCCGGCAACGCCGCTCCCGGCGTCTATACGGTGACCAGCCGCATCTCCAGCGGCGCCGGGTCGGCGGAGAAATTCACCTCTTTCACCATCATGTAACAGATCCGGGCAGGGGCGGGACCGGCCCCGGCCGTATTTCCGCCCCAGCCCCGCCTCTCATGCCCGACCTCTCCTTTGCCCGGCCGGCGCTTTCCAGGCTGCTGCTTCTCGGCTCCCCCGACCCCGTCGTCAGGGAAGCCGCAGCCCGGCAGACGGCCCTGGCCCTGGCCGACCCCGCTTTTCTCCACCTGCTCCGGGAGCACCGGGTTTCGCCCCTGGTCTATCATCATCTCAGCGCCCACTCCCGCCAGGTGGTGGGTGAGGTCCCCCACCTGGCAGCGCTGCGGACGGACTTCTCCAGATCGTTGCAAACGGTGCGGCGACAGGAGCTGGAGACCGCGGACCTCCTCAGGCGGCTGGCCGACGCGGGGGTGGAGTGCGTGCTCCTCAAAGGGGCGGACCTGCGCCATCGCCTCTATCCGGAGCCAGCCACCCGTCCCATGGGAGACCTGGACCTCCTGATCCCCCCGGCGCAACTGGCCCCGGCCCGACGGGTGATGGCAGAGCTGGGCTACACCCCTTTTCAATGGACCCCCGAGCTGGCGCCGGGCTACCTGGAGCGCTTTGACCACGAACTGGGCCTGGACCCGCCCCCGGACCGGGAACTGGTGGTGGACCTGCACTGGGAGATTCGGGAGGTGGGATTTTTGTACAGCCTGCCCTATGACGATTTGCGGCCGTCCTGCCTGGGCCCGGTGCGGGGGGGCGTCCCCGTGCTGGTGCTGTCGCCGGAGCACCTGCTGATCCACCTCTGTCTCCACACCTACGATGAAATCAACACCACCGGCCTCCTCAAGCTCCTGGACCTGGCCCTGGCGGCGGCCTCGCCCGAGCTGGACTGGCGGCGCTTTCTGGAAGAGGTGGCCCGCCTGGGGGTGGGCGGCGGGGTTTTTATCATGCTCCGGGAAATGGCGCCCCTCCTGCCCCAGGGGCTGCCCCCGGAGGTCGGCGCCGCCATCGCCGCCTACCGGC
The DNA here is from genome assembly GCA_016874975.1 of Deltaproteobacteria bacterium. Lineage (GTDB taxonomy): Bacteria > Desulfobacterota > Desulfobaccia > Desulfobaccales > 0-14-0-80-60-11 > VGSQ01. The sequence continues at coordinate 16,131 of VGSQ01000022.1, read as the reverse complement.
CCCGGCGGCTGGAGGCCCTGGCGCTGCGCCCCGGGGTCCTGGGCCAGGCTGCGGGGCAGGCGGCTTTCCTCCTGGGGCATCTCCACCCGCGGGACTGGCCCCGCTACCTGGGCCCCCGCCTCTGGCCGCACCGGGACTACCTCACCGCCAACCTGGGTCGGCCGGACCGGCTGGCTTACTTCCGGAGATTTTTGAAAAATCTGCTCAGTTGACGGCCGTCCGGGCATAAACCGTCGGGCTTCCAAACTCTACATATGATCGACAATCACCTCCTCCATCGCCGGGGGCAGTCTCAGGGTTGGGTGAATCCCGGCAACACTGTAATGCAGGAAGTGCAGGCATACCGCATGAGCCGGGTTCTCCACCTTCTTTGAGAAGGCATTGGTTACCATGGTGAACCCCCGGCTTGGGCGGTGATTGACATGCCCAAACCTTTTTGATAAACATTTATGCTGTTGCTCCTTGCTCTGGCCGCATGGGTCCAGGGCTATAATATCCAAAAGGAGGCGACATGCGTCGCTATGAGTCTGTCTGGGTGGTCCACGGCGACCTGCCCGACGAGGAAGTGAAGAGCACCATTGACAAGTTCACCAGGATTATCTCCTCCCAGGGGGGCCTCCTGGTGGGCGTCGAGGATTGGGGCCGCCGCAAACTGGCGTACAAGATCCAGGGCACCCTGCGGGGTTCCTATGTCTGCGTGGACTTTGCCGGCCAACCGGGAACCGTGAAGGAGTTGGAGCGGAACTACCGCATCGATGACCGGGTGATCCGCTACCTGACCTTCCGCAAGGCCGAAGAGGTGGATCTGGAAGCCCTGCAGGCGGAAATCACCCGGCGGGCCCAGGCGGCTGCGGCCAGGGAGGCGGCGTCGGCCCCCGAAGCCCCCTCCCCGCCCTCTGAGGCGGCCCCCATGCCGGCTGCGGCCCCGACTGAGACCCCGGCTGCGGCAGAGGCGTCGGGCCCGGCCCCGGCAGAGGAGGTGTAACGGTGCCCGTACTGCCCCGACGCAAACGCAAGCCCTTTTACGTCCGCCGCAAGGTCTGCCGCTTCTGTGTGGACAGCAAGCTGCTCATCGATTTCAAGGACGTCAACACGTTGAAGCAGTTCGTCACGGAGCGGGGGAAGATTATTCCCCGTCGCATTTCCGGCAACTGCGCCCGACACCAGCGCCACCTCACCCGGGCCATCAAGCAGGCCCGCCTGCTGGCCCTGATGCCCTATGTGCCGGTGACGCCGCCGCCCTAAGGGAGGACTCCGGTGGCAGGCAGTCCTCTCGGCATCTGGCTGAACGGCCTGGTGGCTCTGGTCCTGCTCTTTTTGGGGGGATCCCTCCACCCCATCGCCTATCTGGCCCTGGGAATCTGGCTGCCCACCCCCCTGCTGCTGGTGGGCTGGCGCCTGGGCCTCCGTCCGGCCATCAGTCTGGCCGTGGCTGCGGCGGTCTTCATGTTTCTGGCCAATCCCCGGGCGTCCTTTCTGTTTGAACATCTGGGGGCCGGCGAACTCCTGCTCATGGGTCTCATCCTGCATTTCCTGCGGGAGCGCGACCTGGCCGACGGCGACGCGGTGGTGCTCACGGTGGCGGCCCTCATCCTGGGCATCGTCCTCATCTTTCTGGGGCAGGCGCTGGTGTGGCAGATGAGCCCCCTGGCTCTCTGGCAGCAGAAAGCCGGGGAAATGGCCGCCGCTCTGCAAAAGCTCCTGGAGGGGACGGGCATGGCCGCGCAGCCCTGGCAGCCGCCGGGGTTGACGCCCATCCCCTGGCACACCCTGATTCTGAATATCCTGCCGGCCCTGCTGGTGATCAACACCGGCATGGTGGCCTGGGCCAACCTGGCCCTGGCCCGGACCCTGACCGCCGTCTGGGATTGGGGCGCGCCCGAGCCCTCCCTGTCCCAATGGCGGACCCCGGAGTGGCTCATCTTCGTCTTCCTGGCCGCCGGCTTTTCCCTGCTGGCGCCCTCGCCGCCGGTGCGCCTGGTGGGCGGGAACGTCCTGCTGGTCCTGGGCTTTCTCTATTTTTGTCAGGGCTTTGCCGTCATGGCTGCCGTGTTTCAGCGCTTTCAGGTCCCCCGGGGGCTTCGCTGGGTGGGGTATCTGCTGATGTTTATCAACCCTCTGCTCCTGTTCATCAGCCTGTTGGGCCTGCTGGACCTCTGGTTCGACTTCCGCCGCAGGTTCAGTCCCCTCCAAAGCTGAGGCGAACGGGAGTGACGCGCTCTGGTCAGGGCCCCGGGGCCGACTTGTCGGTTCATGCAAAAGGAGAATGTGTGGTGAAAGTGATTCTGACGCAGGACGTTCCCGACCTGGGCGAGGTGGGCGCGGTGGTGGAGGTGGCCCGGGGCTACGCCCGGAATTACCTCATCCCCCAGGGGAAGGCTCTGGAGGCCACCACCGCCAACCTGGCCCGGTTCGAACAGGACAAGACCAGACTGGTCCGCCAGGCCATGCGGGAGCGAGAGGCCGCCCAGTCCCTGGCCCAGCGGTTTGAGGGGCTCACCCTGACCATCGCCCAGCGGGTGGGCGAGGCCGACCGGCTCTACGGCTCCGTCACCGCCGCCATGATCGCCGAGGCCATTCTGGCCCAGGGGCTGACGGTGGACAAGAAACAGGTGGAGCTCAGCGAACCCATCAAGACCCTGGGCACCTACGCGGTGAACGTGCGCCTGGCGCCCCAGCTTAAGGCCCAGGTGCAGGTGAAGGTCGTTCCCGAAAGCGCCTGAGCCCGGCTCTATCCGCCGTCCGTCCCGGAGGCCCCATGGCCAAGCGCAGCAAAGGTCCCCCCGGCGGCGCCCCCCCAGGGGAGCAGCCCTCAGGCTTCGCGCCGCCTGCCAGCCTGGAGGCGGAACAGTCCGTCCTGGGGGCCGGACTCATCAGCCCCCAGGTTCTGGACCAGGTCTCCGACCTCATCAGTTCCCGAGACTTTTACCGGCCGGCCCACGGCCTCATTTACCAGGCCATGGTCGACCTGTACGGGCGGGGCGAGCCCGTGGACCTGGTCACCGTCACCGCCCTCCTGCGGGAGCGGGGCCAACTGGAAGAGGCGGGCGGCCCGGTTTTCCTGGCCGGCCTGAGCGAACAGGTGGGCACCACCGCCAACGCCTACCACTACGCCCGGCTGGTGCATGACAAGGCGGTGCTGCGGGCCCTGTTGGAGCGGAGCCACCAGATCGGCCAGGCCTGCATGGGCCGCGTGGAAAAAGTGGACGAATTCCTGGACTGGGCCGAAAGTCAGGTCTTTGAAATCGCCGAAACCAAGGTGCGGCCCGGTTTTCAATCCATCAAAACCCTGGTGGACAAAGAGGTGGCTACTCTGGAGTCCATCTGGCTCCGGGAGCAGGGCCGCATCACCGGCGTCCCCAGCGGCTTTGCCGATCTGGACCAGCTCACCGCCGGCTTCCAGAAAGGCGACCTCATCATCATCGCCGCCCGCCCCAGCATGGGCAAGACCGCCCTGGCCCTGAACATCGCCACCAACGCGGCGTACCATGCCCAGGTGCCGGTGGCTTTCTTCTCCCTGGAAATGTCCAAGGAACAACTGGTGCGGCGCCTGCTGAGCAGCGTCGGCGAAATCGACGCCTCCCACCTGCGCCGGGCCTTCCTCACCGAAGCGGAGTGGGGCAAACTCCAGGAGGCCGCAGGCTTCCTGGAGGACTGTCCCCTCGCCATCGACGACAGCCCCGCGGCCACGGTGCTGGAGGTGCGGGGCAAGGCCCGCCGTCTCAAGGCCGAAGGCCGCCTGGGGCTGGTCATCGTGGATTACCTCCAACTCATGCGGGGCCGCAGCGACTCCCCCAGCCGGGAACAGGAAATCTCGGAAATCTCCCGCTCCCTCAAGGCCCTGGCCAAGGAACTGGAGGTGCCCGTCATCGCCCTGTCCCAGCTCAGCCGCAAGGTGGAGGACCGCAAGCCCCGCATCCCCGAACTGGCGGACCTGCGGGAGTCCGGCGCCATCGAGCAGGACGCGGACGTCATCCTCTTCATTTACCGGGACGAGATTTACAACGAGACCTCGCCGGAAAAGGGCATCGCCCGCCTCTACCTCAAGAAGCAGCGCAACGGCCCCACCGGCGAAATCAGACTGGCCTTCCGCAACGCCTATACGCGCTTTGACTCCCTGGAGCGGGAAGACTACCCGACCCCCTATGTCTGAGGCAAAACGCGGGGGAGGATGTTATACCATTTTCGTATTGACATGCAACATATCATAGTTAATAATCCCTCCAAATCAAACCAAATTGAGGGGGGATTGCCATGGGTCGACCGAAAGCAGTAATAGATGCAACATTGGCCGAAAAAGCTGAGGCTGCCTTAAAGGCTCTCCCGGATTCCAAGGTTTGCATTCGACTTAAAGCCATTATCAGTAGCGCCCGCTATCCTATACGTTTAGTGAGTTCGGTGTTTGGAACCGACCGAACCACCCTATGGCGATGGATCAAGCGCTTTGCCTCCAAAGGCATCGCTGGTCTGGCTGATGAAGCTAAGGGGCATAGGCCAGCCAAGTTGGATCCAGAACAGCGACAACAGGTGGCCAGTTGGCTGGAAGAAGGACGCAATAGTCAAGGAGAACCAATCTTTTGGACCTTACAAAAACTGATGCTGGCCATAGAAACGGAGTTTGGCATCTCCTTGGGGCAAACCGCCACTTGGGACTTAGTGCACCAACTAGGATTTAAGCAGAAGGCGCCACGGCCCCGACATACCAAGGCTGATAAGCAAGCCCAGGAAGCTTTTAAAAAAAACTTATGAGGAAGTAAGCGACTTTCTTTCTTCTCCCAACAGTATGGTATTCTTTTTTGATGAAAGTCGTTTTGGATTACATCCCTCCATAGGACGTTGTTGGGCGCGCAAAGGGTTTCGGGTTTGCGCTCCGGTAAATCCAAGTTACCAGAACTTTTATGTTTATTCAGGGGTTTCTCCAATGACCGGAGATTCCTTTTCCCTATTCTTGCCTTGGGTCAATACGGAGATGATGAACCTTTACCTGGCAGAGATGTCGGTTGCTTTCCCAGATAAGAAAATCCTGTTGATCTGGGATCAAGCCGGTTGGCATAAAGCAAAATCTTTAAAAGTACCTGAAAATATTATTCTTAAGTCTCTCCCGCCTTATTCTCCCGAGCTTAACCCGGTGGAGAAGTTGTGGCAGTGGTTAATGCTACTGCGTTCAGTAGTCCAAAAGTCCTTTCATTTTCCCCCCTTTGCTAAAGGGGGGTCAGGGGGGATTTGTCAGTATTTGTTAAGGGTTAATCAATAATTCAACGTAGTAGGATTAAAAAAACATGTCTGCCGGAACCGGCTTTTTGCCTACCTGGATGATCTGATGAATACCCTGGCAGAGACATTGCTCAACCTGACCCCACTCGCTTCAAGGAGCTTTGCCAGTGCTCCTATTTGTTGCATTAGATAGCGAAAATGGTATAACAAACCGACATCCTTCGATTTCCTTCGGTTATGGCGAAACACAAACTCATCGAGGTAATGTTGAAGATGTTTTTTGCTAACCCTTCCCTGGTGGGTCCCAAGCAACCACCTCTTCAGGAGAGAAACAACCCGATTGACATGGGGCAGCGGGTTTTCGGGGGAGCAGGCCATAGCGAAAACAGACGACCTCGGATATTTCGCTGCGGCTGATGTTAGAGGTCCATTGAGTAAAATCACAAAAAAGAATTACGAAGTTTATGGGTTTTCAAGGCATTTGAATGACTTTTGCGAAAAAGAGAGGGGGCCAATTTTGGAAAAAATAGGTAAAATACGAAAATATAGGTTCCGATTTGTAAATCCTTTAATGCAGCCTTTTGTTGTGATGCAAGGATTTGCAAACAATCTTATCGATAGAAAGCTCTTAGAATCATTAAAGGAATAACTTCAGAGTTATAAATATCCTCACCTTATCGTTTCTGAAGCTTTTATCGGATGAGAATTATGTAAGAGACATTGAATAATTAAGGGATGTTAATGACCACGAGAAGCAAAATCGGCGCCGGGGCCATTCTCAAGCACTTCCTCCGGCTGGCCCGCCACCCCTGGATCGGCCTCAAGCTGGCCGCCCTGGAGGTGGAGAAGTGGGTCTTTCCGTTGCTCTATCCCCGGACTGGCAACGGCCGGGCCGGGCGCATCCGCCAGGTGAGCCTGCGCATCACCGACCGCTGCAACCTGCGCTGCCGCACCTGCGGCCAGTGGGGAGACCAGGGTTTCCTGCACGGCCGGGACCTGCGCGCCCTCATGGACGAGGAGGTGACCCCGGAGCGCTACCTGGAGGTCCTGGAAGACCTGGTGCGCCAGGGCCACCGCCCCCTCCTCTACCTCTGGGGGGGCGAGCCCATGCTCTACGAAGGGACGCTCCCCGTCATCGAAGGGGCCACGGCCCTGGGGCTGCCCACCTCCATCGCCACCAACGGCACCCGCATCGCCGCGGCCGCCCCCCGGCTGGTGCAGGCCCCCCTCTTTCTGCTGCAGGTGTCCATCGACGGCCACACCCCGGAGCTCCACAACGCCCTGCGTCCCGGCGTGGGCGGCGCCGGTAATTTCGCCGACATCGCCAAAGGCCTGGCCGCGGTGCGGGAGGGCCGCCGGGAGTTGGGGACCAACCTGCCCCTCATCGCTTCCCTGACCACCATCTCCCAGGGCAATCACCGCCACCTGGTGGATATTTACGAAACGTTCCGGGACCAGGTGGACCTCTGCGTCTTTTATCTTTCCTGGTGGATCGACCCGGAGGACGCCCGGGCCCACGACCGGGATTTCGGCGAGCGCTTCGGCTTCACCCCCGCCCTGCACTGGTCCTGGCTGGCCGGCTGGAAGCCCGAGGATTACGGCGAACTGGACCGCCAGCTGCAAACCCTGGAGGAGCTTTCCCGGCCCTGGTCGGCCCCGCCGGTGGTCCTCATCCCGCCGGTCAGGGGGGCGGAGAACCTGCGCACCTATTACACGGACCACCAGGCCCGCTTCGGCTTTGACCGCTGCATCTCCATCTTCCAGGCGGTGGAGGTGAACAGCAACGGCGACCTCTCGCCCTGCCGGGATTACCACGATTATGTGGTGGGCAACCTGAAGGAGGCCACCATCACCGAACTCTGGAACTCGCCCCGCTACCGGGACTTCCGCGCCAGCCTGGCCACTCGGGGGCTGATGCCGGTGTGCTCCCGGTGCTGCGGCCTCATGGGGTACTGAAGGACGTGGGCGCGCCGCCGGCCCGGCTGGTTTTTCTGCTGCAGGACCTGGAATTCGGGGGCACACAACGCCAGGCCCTGGAGTTGGCCGCCCGGCTTGACCGCCAGCGCTTTCATGTGGAACTCTGGGTCCTCCGGGCCGGAGACGATCTGCTGCCCGCGGCCCGGGCCCGGGGCCTCACCGTCACCTTTCTGTCCCGGGACGCCTGGGTGACCCCCCGGGCCCTGGCCCACCTCTGGCGCCGTCTGCAGGCCGCGCCGGTGGACCTCCTCTTCCTGCTCACCGTGGTGCCCAATATTTGGGGGCGGATTCTGGGACGGCTGGCCGGGGTGCCCTGCATCGTGGGCAACTGCCGGGGCGGGGCCGCGCCCCGGCGTCAGCACGAGCGCTTGCTGTGGCCCCTGGCGCACCATATCATCTGCAATGCCGCGGCCTTGCGGGACCATCTGGCGCAGCACTGCGGCGTGCCCCGGCGGCGCCTCAGCGTCATCGTCAACGGCGTGGACACGCACCATTTCCAGCCTCCGCCGGGGCGCCAGGACGGCGGTCCGCCCCGGGCCCTGGCCCTGGCCCGGTTTGTGCCGGACAAGGACCATGACACCCTGATCCGCGCCTTTGCGCGGGTGAGCCGGCGTCAGCCCCAGGCCGAACTTTGGCTGGTGGGGGACGGCCCCCGGCGGGAGGCGGCGGCGCGCTTGGCCGAGGCGCTGCTGCCAGCCGGGGCGGTGCGCTTCTTTCCGGCCCAGCCGGACGTGCGCCCCTTTCTGCACCAGGCCGGGGTGATAGTGCTCAGCTCCGCGGCCGAGGCCCTGCCCAACGTGGTGCTGGAGGCCATGGCCGCGGGCCTGCCGGTGGTGGCCACCCGGGTGGGGGGCCTGGCCGAAGTTGTGGACGAGGGCATTACCGGATATCTGGCCCCGCCCCGGGACCCCGCCGCCCTGGCCGAAGCCCTGGACAGGGTGCTGGCCGACCCCGCCCACCGCCGCGCCCTGGGCCAGGCCGGTCGCCGCCGGGCTGAGCAGGATTTTTCCCTGGAGGCCATGGTGCGCCGGCATGAGGCAGTGATGGTCAAGCTGCTGGGTTATGAGCCGGGAGGATGACGAGCGTTTTCCGGGGACTGCCGGGGGCGCGGGTTTTAGGTTCTGGGTTCTGGGTACAAGGGGTAGGGATAATGCAGCCGATTGGCCATGGCAACTTTGGTTTGGCAAATTTTTTCCGGGACGCCACCCCAGGACACCAGGTGGCGGAAATCCTGAAATGGTTCCAGGGAATTCCATGGCGCCATAAAAACAAAGCCTGAAACCTGAAACCTGAAACCTGAAACCTGGCGCCTGGCGCCTGACACCTGAAACCTTATGAACCGCTCCGACAAACGCCGCGTGGGCTACCTCCTGCTCTGGTTTCCCGAGCCCAGCCAGACCTTTATCCTGGACGAAGTGAACACCCTGGCGGACTTGGGTCTGGACGTGCGGGTTTTTACCCTGTACGGCCCGCGGCCCGCGGCCCGGGTGGCCGGCATGGCCCAGGTGCGGACGCCGGTGTCCCGCCTGGGAATCCCGGCCGCCGGGATGCTGCTCCGGGAGCTGGCCCAGGCCCCCTACCGCTTCGGTAGGCCGGCCGCGCCCTTCCTGGCCCGTGTTTTGGCCCGCCGCTGGCGCAGCCTGGAAACTGCGGGGGAAGCCCTCTGGGCCGCACTGGCCGGGGTGCACCTGGCCCGCCGGGGCAGGGCTGAAGGCCTGACCCACTTCCACGCCCCCTGGGCCAACGGACCGGCCACCGCGGCCTGGGTGGCCTCCCATCTGAGCGGCATCCCCTTCAGCTTCTGCGCCCACGCCCATGACCTGTATCCGCCGGACGGGGCCCTCACGGAAAAGCTCCGGGCCGCCCGCTTTGTGCGCACCATCTCCGAGGCCAACCGGCGCTTTCTCACCGACCTGGCCCCGGAAGCCGCCCCCAAGATCGTCAAGATTCCCTACGGCGCGCCCCTGACCGCCACCTCGCCGGCCTCCCCGCCCCCCGGCCCGCCCCACCGTCTCCTGGCCCTGGGCCGCCTGGTGGAAAAAAAGGGATTTCCCATCCTGCTGGAGGCCTGCCATCTCCTGGCCCGGGACGGGGCGGACTTTCACCTGACCCTGGCCGGGGACGGCCCCCAGAGACGCCACCTGCTCCGCCTCATCGCGGACCTGGGGCTGGCCGACCGGGTGAGCCTGCCCGGCTTTGTGCCGCACAACCGGGTGCCCGCCCTTTTTGCCGCGGCGCACCTGTTCGTCATGCCCTGCATCATCGACTCCCGGGGCGACCGGGACGGGCTCCCCAACGTCATCCTGGAGGCCCTGGCCCACGCGGTGCCGGTGGTGGCCACCCCGGTGAACGGCATTCCCGAAGCCGTGCGGCCCGGGGAGACGGGCTGGCTGGTGCCGGCGGGAGACGCGAAGGCGTTGGCCCGGGCCATCCGGGAGGCCCTGGCCGACCCCGCCGAGGCCCGTCGCCGGGCCCGGGCCGGACAGGCCCTGGTGGCGCAGGAGTTCAATTCCCGCCGCAATTACGGCCGCCTGCTGGCCTGCCTCCAGGCCGACGCCGCCGTCTGATCGCAAGTTCTGTTGGCAATGCAACCAACCCTTCAGGCAACCTATCGATAACACTCGTAGAGACGGTTTTCAAACCCTCCCCTGCCCGGCGGACCCGGCATGAGAGTCCTTTCATACCATTTTGCAGTCAAACGGTGGCACTGGCACCTCCAGTCTGTGCCGGTGCAGGCTGAAGCCTGCGGCTGCAAAAATTGTCCAATGACTGCAACTTGCTATCAGGAGGCCGGGTTCGGCTAAAGGGGGGAGGCGCTGCGCTTCCCCGTCCACTGCGGCAGGGTTTTCATCCTCCTGGTCGGCCCCGGTCAGGGCCGGGAGCATTTCAGGATTGCTTCCGGGCGGTGACCCAGAGGATGTCGTAGGTGGCGGGGATGCCGTCGTCGCCGCCGTAACGCTGCCGGTAAATCTCCGACAACGTGGACAGGAAACGATGGGAGAAGGGCTGGGGGCGGGGATTGGTGGCTCCCGTGGCTCGGAGGGTGAGGAGAAATTCCCGCACGTCCGGGTAAGCTACGGTGAGTGTGGCCACGACCATCTCCAGTTCGTCAAATCCCGCGGCGGTCAGCAGATCCCGCCATTCCGGTGCAGCCAGGAAGCGGGCCGCGGGAATGGCGGGAGGGCGGCGCTCCAGACGGTCTCCGGCTCGGGCCAGGCAATCGGCCAGTTCCCGGAAGGTGCCCGGCCCCAGGGTGGAAAAGGCCAACATGCCGCCGAAATTGAGGCATTCCCACAGGTTGGCGATGGTCCGGCGCGGGTGCGCGAACCATTGGAAAGTGGCGTTGGCGATGATCAGGTCGAAATCTCCCCGGCACAGGGTCTCCCCGTCGGCCATGAGCCAGAGGTTCCGTCGGTCCGGACTGAGCCGGCCGCGGGCGGCCTCCAGGAGGGTGCGATCCAGGTCCACGGCCACCAGCAAGGCCCGGGGATTGAGCCTTCTGAGCTCCGCGGTCAGGTAGCCCGTGCCGCAGCCGATCTCCAGGAGGCGCCGGGCCTCCGTCACCGCCCCGGCGCTGCGGGCCAGCAGTTCTCGGCCCATGCAGCGCTGCACCGCGGCATGGCGGTCGTAGGTCCCGGCTCGGCGGGCGAAGTTGCGGCGCACCCCCCGTTTGAGGGCCTCGGCGGAGGGGCCGGGCTCCTCCAGGAGGGCCTCCAGTCCGGCCATGGGAGTGATGGTTGCCTCAGGCAAGCTCTTCCTCCAGGGCCGCGTTGACCAGGGCGGCCTGGGTGAGAAACGGCGCATGTCCGGCCCGGGGCAGCAGACGCAGGCGGGCGTCAGGGAGGGCCTGGGTGAGCCACTGCCCCTGGGCCGGAGGTACGATGCGGTCCTGGGCGCCATGAAGCAGGAGCACGGGACAGGTGACCCGGTGCAGCAGCGGCCGCAAATCCCGCTTCAAGAGATAATCCAGCCCTGCGGCCAGCCCGTCGCTGTCCGCCGGAGATGTAAATAGACCGGTGATTTCAGTCTGATATGCCGTTTCCCCGTCGGCCAGGCAGGCGTGGGCGAAATTCCGGAGCACACGGCCCGGGTCCTGGGTGAGACCCTGACGCATGGCCCGCACCGCCGCAGGCGGCTGCCCCCACGGGTGGTCCGGACGGCGGCAGAAGACCGCCGGGGCGGCGATAAGCACCAGGGCGGCGGGCTGCAGGGGAATTGCGGCCACGGCCTCCAGCAGCAGCATGCCTCCCAGGGACCAGCCCACGGCCATAGTGCGGGGCAGGGGGAGATTCCGCAGATAAGCCGCCAGCCAGGCGGCATCCCGGCCTTGCAGGGCGGGGGCCAACACCCGGCCCCGTCCCCGGAAATGGGCCTCCTGCCGCTGCCAGCAGGACGGGCCCGCGCCCCAGCCGTGCACCAGGAGCAGGGTATTCATACCGTAAGCCCCATTTCCCGGGCCGTCGCAATAATGGTCCGCCGGGCCTCGGCCAAGTCCGGGGCGGCGTGCGCCGCGGACAGGGAAAACCGCACCCGGGCTTTGCCGGGCGGCACCGTGGGGGGCCTGAGGGCCACGGCCATCAAGCCCTGCTCCCGCAGACGGGCGGCGAATTCCAGGGCCGCGGCGTTTTCCCCGGCCAGCACCGGCACGATCTGGGTCTCGCTCCCCAGGGTGTCCAGCCCCGCGGCGGCCAGTTCCTCCCGGAAGAGACGAGCCTCCTCCAACAGGTAGCGGCGCGGCTCCGGCTCCCCGGCGACGATGTCCAGGGCCGCGGCCACGGCCCCCAGCACCGGCGGCGGCAGCGCCGTGGAGTAGATGAAGGAGCGGGCCCGGTTGTGCAGGTAGTCGATGAGGCGCCGGTCCCCGGCCACGTAGCCCCCCAGGGAGCCCAGGGCCTTGGAGAAGGTGCCCATGTGTACCTCCACCGCGTCGGTGAGGCCCAGGGCCTCGGCAAGGCCCGCGCCCCGGCCGCCCAGGACGCCGGTGGCGTGGGCCTCGTCCACCATGAGCCATACGCCGTAGCGGTCCTTGAGCGCCGCCAGCTCCTCAAGCGGGGCCAGGTCGCCGTCCACCGAAAAGACGGAGTCGGTGACGATGAGCCGCCGCCGGGCGCTCCCGGACTCCTTGAGCAGGCTCTCCAACCGGTTCAGGTCCCGGTGCGGGAAACGCTCCAGGCCGGCCCCGGAGAGCCTGATGCCGTCGTATAAACTGGCATGGTTGAGGCGGTCGCACAAGACCACGTCCCCCGGCCCGGTGAGGGCGGCGATCACCCCCAGGTTGGCCATGTAGCCGGTGCTGAAGATGACCGCGGCCTCGGTCCCCTTGAGCGCGGCCACCCTGGCCTCCACCTCCTCATGGAGCGCCAGGTGCCCCACCACCAGGCGGGAGGCCCCGGAACCCGCGCCCCAGCGGCGGGCCGCGGCGTGGGCGGCCTCGATGAGGCGGGGGTCTTGGGAGAGGCCCAGGTAGTCGTTGGAGGAGAGATTGAGGAGCACCCGGCCCCCCACCCGCACCCGGCCGCCGGGCAACACCTCTTCCACCGTCTGCAGCCGCCGGCGCAGGTCCTTGGCCTCCAACGCCGCCAGTTCTGTCTCCAGTTCGATAAACATAGACGGAGGATGATTAATGCGGGGGAGGGGGCCAGGGGTCAGAGAACATTGCCCCCTCTCCAAATTCCTCAATTGGGTAAGCTCTCGGGACGTTTTCTGTAAGGACCCGGCCCTGGGCGCCCCGGGTTCTCTTCTCCACATCGGTTTTAGAGAAACACCCGATACGAGGTGTTCAGAGCCTGGGCCAGGCGCCTGGACATGTCCTTGCCGATGGGACGCCTGCCCTTCTCCATCTCCGAGATGTGGCTGGGTTTGGCGCCGATCCGGGCCGCCAATTGCGCCTGGGTCAGCCCCTCCCGATGCCTGGCCCCCCGCAGGATATTGCCGGGATGAGTCTCAGGAAACACTTCCTCCACGGTATAGAGGCGATCCTCATCCGACCCGGTCCCCGGTTTCTGACCGGGAAGCAGGGCCAACAGATTTTCCAGCACCGCGCACACCCTGCCGGCCTGAGCCGCCGGGACCCGTATGGAAATATCAGCAAATTCTCCGGTAGTCTGCACCTTCATGTGTCCCGACATATTTCACCTCGATCAACTTCAAACCCCTATCCATTACCTGCCATACTGTCACGTAAGTGGGCCGCCCCTTCCGCAAATGGCAATGGTAGCAGTCGCTGCTTCCCTGCAATTTGCCGAAATTGGGCCAGCTTCAGGCCATCGGGCCATGGAGCTGCGGGTCTTTCACCAAAAAACCCAGGCTCATCCGGACCGACTCCGGAAGCCCCTTTATCTGCCTGACTACCTTCCGGGGGAATTGAACATCCCACATACAGGTATAATAATACCAAAAATAGATAATAACAACAAGAGGTCTTTGGCAGGTATGCCTCCATTCCACACAATTATCCGCCGCCCCTCACCGCCGCCGATCTTCCCTGTTTTTCAAGGCTTCACCCATCCACCATAAATTTCAGAAAGGCGTAGCTCTGGGCCGCCTGGGCCAGGCTGCTGCACACCTGGTCCATGGCCTCCCAAAATTGTTCCCGGCCCGCCGGGGAGTTCAGGTCCTGCACCTGGGGCGCCCGGCCCAGCACCGGCACGTCGGCCAGGTCCTCGATGACCTCCGGGTTCGTCCTGGCCGCCAGGGAGGGGGTGGCGGGATATTGGTTGAGAATGACCCCCACCACCGGCGCCCCCGCCTGTTGGGCCGCCTTGACGGTGAGCACCGTGTGGTTGATGGTGCCCAGGCCGGCCCGGGCCACCACCACCAGGGGCAGGCGGAGCCAGCGGATCAGGTCCAGGACCAAAAAATTTTTGGCCGCCAGGGGGACGCACAGGCCGCCGGCCCCTTCCACCACCAGGTACTCGTATTTGCGGGCCAACTGCCACCAGGCCCGGGCGATCTGCCGGAAATCCACCTCCACCCCCTCCTCCCGGGCGGCCACCGCGGGGGCCAGGGGCAAGCGCAGGGCGACGGGGGTGAGCAGCTCCAGGGGCTCGTCCAGGCCGGCCAGGTTCCCGGCGAAGGCCGCGTCCGTCGGGATGAGCCTGCCCCCCTCCTCGGGGCAGCCGCTCTGCACCGGCTTAAAATAGCAGGCGTTGATGTCCCGCCGCCTGACCGCCCAGGTGAGGCCCGCCGCCACCCAGGTCTTGCCCACGTTGGTGTCGGTGCCGGTGACGAAAACCCCGTGGGTGGGGCAGAGATAGGGTAAGGTCAGCTTCAGGCCCCGCACGGTGGTGTATTCAATGGTGTCCGCCTCAGTGGGGATTCCCTGCAACAGGTCCATATACACTCCGCTATTATGGTGTTTCAGAAAACCATTGCATAACCGATTCAGCTTTTTTCCCTCCCCCTTGATGAGGGCCGTAGGGCGGGAAAGCGAAGCGCATCCCGCCGTTCGCCTGGTCTAACCTTCAAGAGGCCTTTTGAATAAAATCGATGTCCACCGGCCAAGCCGCCGTTCCCCGAAGCAAGAGCTTCGGGGGCAGGTGCGTTCCCAAGCAGGAGCTTGGGAACGAGGTCTTTTCCTTCCCCCTCTCTTTCCCCACTTGTGGTAGCGATAAACCCGTTACGAGAGAGGCATGGCCGCGCCATCTCAGCCGTCCGTCGTCACTTCCAGGTCCAGGTCCGTCAGCATCTGCCGGTCCTCCTGGGGCAGGCGGCCTTTTGTGGTAAGATAATCCCCGGTCATCAAGGCGTTGGCCCCGGCGGCGAAGATGAGCGGCGCCAGGGAGCGGAGCGTGGGCAGTCGCCCGCCGCAGATGATGATGGTGCGGTCCGGAAACATGAGCCGGAAGGTCACGATGATCTTCAGGGCCTCCAGCGGGGCCAGCAGAGGCCGGTCCGCCAAGCGGGTGCCCGGCAGGGGATGCAAAAAATTGAGGGGAATGGCGTCCACCTCCAGGTCCTGGAGGGTCCGGGCCATCTCCTGGCGCTGGGCGACGCTCTCCCCCAGCCCGAAGATGCCGCCGGCGCAGACCCTCAGCCCCGCGGCCCGGGCGGCCTCGATGGTGGCCAGCCTGTCCTTGTAAGTATGGGTGGTGCAGATCTGGGGAAAAAAGGAGGCCGAGGTTTCCAGGTTATGGTGAAAACGGTATAGTCCTGCGGCCTTGAGTTCAGCGAGAAAGGCGCGGTCCGCGAGGCCCAGGGAAGCGCAGACCCGGATGGGCGTCGCCTCCCGGATGGCGGCCACGGTGCGCAGCAGCGCCTCCCGGTCTTTGGAGGACGCCACCCCCCGCCCCGAGGTGA
Source organism: Deltaproteobacteria bacterium (assembly GCA_016874975.1). Taxonomy (GTDB): domain Bacteria; phylum Desulfobacterota; class Desulfobaccia; order Desulfobaccales; family 0-14-0-80-60-11; genus VGSQ01. The sequence goes on along the minus strand of VGSQ01000022.1, from coordinate 642 downwards.
CCAGGGAAAACCGGGCCGCGCCCTGGGCCTGCGCCGCCCGGGCCGCCTCCACCATCTGCTCCACCGGCAGCAGGGGATAGCGGGGCACTTCGGCCCGGGACGCGGCCGCCTGGGAGCAGAAGGCGCAATCTTCCGAGCACCCGCCGCTCCTGGCGTTGATGATGACGCACAGGCTCACCCGCGGCCCGAAGCGGGCCTGGCGCAGGCGGCCGGCTTTTTCCAGCCAGGCCCAGAAATCCGGCCAGGAAAGATGGAAGAGGTTGTGCCAGTCCTGAAGGTTCATCCTGAAAGAAAAACTTCACCCAGGCGGAGACTTTTGTCAACCTCTATTTATAGACAGGTTTACAATTGGCTGAGGCGAGGAAAATCAAAGGGTTGAAAAGGGATTGCCGATTTCCGGAAAATTGAGGAGGTTAATGACTCAAAAACGACAGGTTATGATTAGCTGCTCCATAAATCATGCGGCCTTGAGAGATTTATTCACCTCCAGGCGGATAGTAATACTAGGTTAAGTTATTAGGATGTTCTCATCCGGAAAAGCTATTGAGCCTCTTGCAAAAGTCATTTTTTAGGCTGATTTTCTGAAAAAATTAAGCCTCATCGGCGCGCCTGTGCTAAAGTATTTTTGATAGTAAAACAATA
>VGSQ01000021.1 GCA_016874975.1 Deltaproteobacteria bacterium | reverse complement strand
TTAAATATTTCTAGACTTTTGCCAGCCTTTGGGGTAACCGCCTGAAAAACTATATTTTTTAGGAGGTTACACCATGGAGCCTGTTCCCCCTGCACCCTTCCGCAAACATTTCGACTGCATCAAGGACCCCCGGCGCCCCAACACCCGGCGCCTGCTCCACGATATCCTCATGATTGCTCTTTGCGCCCTCATCAGCGGCGCCGACTCCTGGACCCAGGTGGCGGAATACGGCCGCTCCCAGCTGGACTGGTTTCAGGAATTCCTGCAACTGCCCCACGGCATCCCCTCCCACGACACCTTCGGCCTTCTCTTCGCCCGGCTCGATCCCCAGGGGTTCCATGACTTTTTCACCCGGTGGGCCCAGGAGCTTTCTCCAGCGCTTCAAGGTAAGACCGTGGCCGTCGAGCGGTATTTCACCACCAACGATACCGGCTGGCTGCCGGGAAAGAACGACTGGGCGGGGATGAACACCATCTGCATGGCGGTCCGGGAACGGGAGGTGAAGGGCAAGACCTCCACGGAAACCTCCTCTTGCATCACCAGCCTGGACAACCAGGCCCCCGCCATCGCCCGGGCCATCAGAGAACACTGGGGTATCGAAAATGGCCGGCACTGACGCCTGGATATCTCTTTCCGGGAAGACCACCGCCGCGTCCGCAAAGACCATGGCCCGGAAAATTTGGCCATCCTGCGCCACCTGGCCATCAACCTGCTGAAACGAGAACATACCCTCAAAGGCGGCATCCAAACCAAGCGCCTCAAAGCCGCCTGTGACCACGCCTATTTATTGAAAGTCCTGACGACTTGATTTTTACATGCGATTGCCCTGCGAATATCTGCGGAACATCTTGTCAGTTCAAAAGTTTTTCAGTAGAATTACAATTTTCGAACATTCCTTCACCGGGGGGAACACCCCCCAGAAACCATTAGGAAGACAGATTATGGCACGCTGGAATCCCGACCGCCGCCTCCTCGACCACGAACACACCACCTTCTGGCGCCACCGCCTGGTGGAAGTGGAGGAACCCAACCTGATGCGGGACATCTTTCCCTACAGGGAGATCGCCCGCATCGACTTCGACTACAAATTCGTCATGCCCCAGCCCCCGGAGCAGATGATCATCACCGACACCACCTTCCGGGATGGCCAGCAGGCGCGCCCGCCTTACACCGTCCGGCAGATCGTAGAGATTTTCGACATGCTGCACCGCCTCTCCGGTCCCAAGGGCATTATCCGCCAGACCGAGTTCTTTCTTTACAGCGACAAGGACAAGGAGGCCGTGGAGCGCTGCCGGGAGCGGGGCTACCGGTACCCGGAAATCACCGGCTGGATTCGCGCCCACGCCAACGACCTGGTCCTGGTGCGGGACATGGGTTTGACGGAAACGGGCATCCTTACTTCCGTATCGGACTACCATCTCTTCATGAAACTCAACTGGGGACGGCGCAAGGCCCTGGAAAACTACCTGGCCATCGTCAAGGAGGCCCTCAATTTAGGGGTGGTTCCCCGCTGTCATTTCGAGGACATCACCCGGGCGGACATTTACGGCTTCTGCGTGCCCTTTGCCATCGAACTCATGAAGCTGCGCCAGGAGACCGGCATCGACATCAAAATCCGCCTGTGCGACACCATGGGTTTCGGGGTCCCCTACCCCGGCGCCGCCCTGCCCCGGAGCGTCCCCAAGCTGGTGCGGGCCATGATCGACGACGCCGGCGTCCCCGGCCATCTCCTGGAATGGCACGGCCACAACGACTTCCACAAGGTCTTCATCAACGGCGTCACCGCCTGGCTGTACGGCTGCGGCGCGGTGAACGGCACGCTGTTGGGGTTCGGCGAGCGCACCGGCAATTCCCCCGTCGAGGCCCTCATCATCGAATACATTGGGCTCAAAGGGTCCAATGACGGCATCGACACCACCGTCATCACCGACATCGCCGAGTATTTCGCCCAGGAGCTGCACTACCGCATTCCCCCCAACTACCCCTTCGTGGGCGGCAGTTTCAACGCTACCAGCGCCGGCATCCACGCGGACGGGCTCCTCAAGGATGAGGAAATTTACAATCCTTTCGACACCACCGCCATTCTGAAGCGCCCGCCCACCATCACCATCACCGACAAGTCCGGCAAGGCGGGCATCATTCACTGGATCAACTCCCGCCTCCGCCTGGAGGCCGACCGCAGGGTGGACAAGAACACCCCCGGGGTGACCAAGATCCACAAGCGCATCATGGAGTGGTACGACGCCGGGCGCTGCACCTCCATCGCCAACGAGGAGATGGAGTCGCTGGCCCGCAAGTATCTGCCCGAGCTGTTCGTCTCCGAGTTCGACCTCCTCAAGGGCAAGGTCCGCCAGTTGGCCGCCCACCTGGCCGAAGACCTGGCGCAAAAGGATGAGATCCGCTCCATGGACCCCGCCCTCCAGGAACCGGTGTTGCAGCAGGTCCTGGACAGCTATCCCTTCATCCAGTTCATGTACGTGGTCAACCTGGAAGGTCGGAAAATCACCCGCAATATCACCCATATCGTCGATCGGGCGCGGTACGAAACCATGCAGTTGGAAGAGGACCTCTCCAGCCGCACCTGGTTCATCGAGCCCCACAAGTCCGGCAAGGTGTTTGTCTCCGACTTTTACACGTCCCGGTTTACGGGGGCGCTTTGCATCACCGTGAGCGTCCCCATCCGGGATGACAACGACGAAATCCAGGGCATCCTGGGCATGGATATCCGCTTCGAGGCCATCGCCAAGATGGAGCAGGACGGGGAGATCTAGTGGGGGGGCCGGGGGAGCAGCGGCCCCCCGACCCTCCCCCGCCAACAAATTCTACAAACAGGGGGCCTGCTGATGGACGGGCTGTTCTGGGAAATCCTGCTGGGAATGCTCCTCCTCCTGGTGTGGGGGGGGCTCCTGGCGTTGACGACCCGGTATCTGGGCCCCCTGGCCGAATTTCTGGAGCCCGGCGCCGGGCCCACCCGGTTGGGATCGGAAGAGCTGGGGGCGCCGTTCTCCTCGCCCGCGCCCGTGCGGCAGGTCCAGCCGCCGGCCGCTCCTCCGGCGCCCTCCCCTGCCATGCGTCCCGGAGAGCCCGTCGACCCCCTCATGGCCGCGGCCATCGGCCTGGCCCTCTCCCTCCATCTGGGGAAGCCTGCGGCCGTGGCCGTTTCTGCCTGGCCCCGCCCCGCCGCCGGCAATCCCTGGCCTCTGGCCGGTCGCCTGCAGACCATGCAGGCCCGCCTGCGCCTGCAAAAGAGATGACTCATGGCACGTTACCGGTTAAACATCGCAGACAAGACCTTTGAGGTGGAGATTCTCTCCACGGTGGGCGGCTTGGCTCGAGTTATGGTCAACGGCCGCCCCTACGAGGTGCGGTTCCAGGCGCTGGAGCCCGCCGCGGCCGCGCCGGCGACCGCGGCGAGGGCGCCCCGGCCTGCGCCTCCTGCTCCTGAGCCCCCGCGCCCCCCGGCGCCGGCGCCGCGTCCTCAGGATACGGAAGCCCCCCTGCCCGGAGGGGCCGCGGTCACCGCCCCCATGCCCGGCACGGTGCTCGAGGTCCTGGTCCAGGTGGGGGACCAGGTGAAGGCCGGCGCCACCGTAGTCAAGCTGGAGGCCATGAAGATGGAAAACGCCATCCCCTCCCCCGCCTCCGGCGTGGTCGCCGAGGTCCGGGCGGTCAAGGGGGCCAACGTCACCAAGGGGGAAATCCTCCTCGTGGTCTCCCAGGGTTGAGGAGGAGGCCATGCCCGGCGAACTCAGCCTGCTCGTTTTCGCCTTTACCCTCCTGGTCGTCCTCCTGGCGTTCGGCCTGGGCTACGTGGCCATTTTTTTTCGCCTTCAGCCCGTGTTCCTTCTGCCCTTGTCGGTGGGCCTGCTCCTGGGCAATCTCCCGGCCCTCAGTCTGCCCCAGACCCTGGGCCCCTTCTGGCACACCCTCCAGGCCGGGCTGGACTCCGGCCTTTACGTGGCCCTCATTCTCCTGGGTTGGGGCGCCGGCGCCAACCTCGGTTTCCTGATCGCCCATCCCCGGAAACTGCTGTGGGGTCTGGTCACCCCCGTCGCCTTCCTGCTGGTCCTGCTGTTGGCCCGGCTGTTGGGCTTCACTGCCGGGCAATCGGGCAGCATCGCCCTCATCGGCGGCGGCGACGGCATCTCCGCCGCTTTTCTGGCCACCCAACTGGCCCCGGAGCTCTCCGGTCCCATCTCGTTGGCCGCCTTTTCCCTGGTGGGGCTCTATTTCCTGCTGCAGCCCGGCTTGGTGCGGCTTCTCACCACCCGCCAGGAGCGCATGCTGCGCCTGTCGCCCACCCGCAAGGTGACGCGCCGGGAGAGCCTCATCTTTGCCGTCGCCGGTTTTCTGTTCACCATCCTCTTCATCCCCCGGGCCGCCCTCCTCACCGGCATGTTTTTCCTGGGCGCCATCATCAGGGAGTCGGGGGTGCTGGACCGCCTCTCCCGCACCCTGGCCAACCGCCTGGCCGAAATCATGGCCCTGCTCCTGGGTCTCGCCGCGGGTAGCCGCTGTCAGGCCTTGGCCCTCATCTCCATGGATTTCCTCACCATCATCATTCTGGGTCTTTTGGCCCTGCTCCTGGCCAATGCTTTGGTGATTCTGGCGATCAAAGCGGTCAATCTCTTCCTGCGTGAGAAGATCAACCCCCTCTTGGGGGCCGCCGCTCTGGGTCTGGTCCCCGACGCGGCCCATCTCACCCAGGTGATCTGCCGCCGGGAGGACCCCCACGGGAATATCTACCCCCAGGCCCTGGCCTTGAGCCAGGCCGCCCTGCTTATCAGCACCTTGACCGCCGGGCTGCTCTGGAGTATCCTGGGACGCGGCTGAGGGTCAAGACCGGCGGGCGCGGCCTTTGGGCCCCGCCTCGCCGAGGCTCACTACCGGGAAAGTGAGGTATGACTATGGACGATAAACAAAAATTGGCGGACCTCAAGGCCAAGTACGACGCCGCCGTGGACAAGGTCCTGAAGAAAATGCCGGAGCGCAAAGCCGAATTCGTTAACACCTCCGGCATCCCCGTGGCTCGGGTTTACACCCCCCTGGACCTGGAGGGCTTCGACTACGCCGCCCAACTGGGCCTGCCCGGCCAGTACCCCTTCACCCGGGCCGTGCAGCCCACCGCCTACCGGGGCCGCTTCTGGACCATGCGTCAGTACGCCGGTTTCGGCTCCGCGGAGGAGACCAACGAGCGCTATCACTTCCTCCTCAAGTCCGGCCAGACCGGCCTGTCCGTGGCCTTCGACCTGCCCACCCAGATCGGCTACGACTCGGACCACGAACTGGCCCGGGGCGAAGTGGGCAAGGTGGGCGTGGCCATCGACTCCCTGTGGGACATGGAGCGCCTCTTCGCCGGCATTCCCCTGGACCAGGTGTCCACCTCCATGACCATTAACTCGCCCTGCGCCATCATCCTGGCCATGTACCTGGCCGTGGCCGAAAAGCAGGGCATCGGCTTCGACAAACTGCGGGGCACCGTTCAGAACGACATCCTCAAAGAATACCCGGCCCGGGGCACCTACATCTTCGGCCCCCGCAAATCCATGCGCCTCATCACCAACATTTTTGAATACTGCACCCAGAACGTGCCCCAGTGGAACACCATCAGCATCAGCGGCTACCACATCCGGGAGGCCGGCTCCACCGCGGTGCAGGAAGTGGCCTTCACCCTGGCCAACGGCATCGCCTACGTGGAAGCCGCCCTGGCCGCGGGCATGAAGGTGGATGAATTCGGCCCCCGGCTCTCCTTTTTCTTCAATTCGCATCTGGACTTCTTCGAAGAGATCGCCAAGTTCCGGGCCGCCCGCCGCCTCTGGGCCAAGATCATGAAGGAGCGCTTCGGCTCCACCGACGTGCGCTCCCAGATGCTGCGCTTCCACACCCAGACCGCGGGTTGCAGCCTCACTGCCCAGCAGCCCCTGAACAATATCATGCGCACCGCTTTCGAGGCTCTGGCCGCGGTGTTGGGCGGCACCCAGTCCCTGCACACCAACTCCTTCGACGAAGCCCTGGCGCTCCCCTCGGAACTGGCCGTGCAGGTGGCCCTGCGCACCCAGCAGGTCATCGCCCACGAAACCGCGGTCTGCGACACGGTGGACCCACTGGCGGGCTGCTACTATGTGGAATACCTCACCGACGAAATCGAGAAGCGGGCCCAGGACTACATCGACCAGATCGACAGGATGGGCGGCGCGGTGGCGGCCATCGAAAAGGGCTTCATCCAGAAGGAGATCGGCGACAGCGCCTACCGCTATCAGCGGGAGATCGAGAAGAACGAGCGCATCGTGGTGGGCCTGAACAAGTTCCAGGTGAAAGAAGAGGAAAAGCCCAAAGACCTCCTCAAGGTGGACCCCACCGTGGGCGATCGCCAGGTGGCGCGCTTAAAGGAACTGAAGGGCTCCCGGGACAACGCCGCCGTGGCCCAGGCCCTGGCGGAACTGAAAACCGCGGCCGAAGGGACCGACAACCTCATGCCCCCCATCCTCAAAGCGGTGCAATGCCTGGCCACCCTGGGGGAAATCTGCGACACCCTCCGGGCCGTCTTCGGCGAATACGAGATGGCGGTGATGTGATCGGTTGGAAGGGAGAAAAGACCATGCAGGAATCCAGGAAAATTCGGGTCCTGGCCGCCAAGCCGGGATTGGACGGTCATGACCGGGGCATCAAGGTCATCTGCGCGGCCCTCCGGGACGCGGGCATGGAGGTGATTTACACGGGGCTTAGGCAGACCCCGGAGCAGATCGTCAACGCCGCGGTCCAGGAGGACGTGGACGTCATCGCCATGAGCTGCCTCTCCGGGGCCCACACCTACCTCTTTCCCCGGGTGATGGAACTCCTCAGGGACAAAAAAATCGACGACATCCTGGTCATGGGCGGGGGCATCATCCCCGAAGAGGACGGGCCGGCCATGAAGGGCGCGGGCATCGCCGCCATCTTCACCCCCGGCACCGACACCGGCGACATCGTCAGCTTCATCCGGGACAATCTGAAGAAGAATTAGCAGGTTGCCGGGGAAAAAGCTGTAGGGGCGGGTTTGAAACCCGCCCCTACAGCCGTCCCGGCCCTTGCCAGCACCAGAAACTCCGGTGGCGCAGGCTTTCCAGCCTGTGCCGGGGCATGTTCGATCTTTTCGTTGCAACGTTTCCTTTGGCAGGTCGCGGGCAGAGCCTGTTACCGAACTTGGCAGACACCCTGTTCTTTTTTAAGCTCTTTTCCTGAATAATCCGGCTTAAGTGTCCCCACCCGTGCAGGCTTGCATGGCAGCCCCATATTCTTGGGAGGTCTTTTCTTGGCCAAGTTGGAAGTGAATGTGGACCATGTGGCCACGGTGCGCCAGGCCAGGCTGGGACGCGAGCCCGATCCGGTCACCGCCGCAGCCCTGGCGGAGCTGGCCGGCGCGGAGGGCATCATCGTGCACCTGCGTGAGGACCGGCGCCACATCCAGGACCGGGATCTACGGATTCTGCGCCGGACGGTGCAGACCCGCCTCAACCTGGAGATGGCGGCCACCCCCGAGATGCTGGCCATGGCCGCCGAGGTCAAGCCGGACCTGGTCACCCTGGTCCCGGAAAAGCGGGAGGAGCTCACCACCGAAGGCGGCCTCGACGTGGCCGGACAAAAGGAGTTTCTGCAGGACTACGTGCGCCGTCTGAAGGAGGCGGGCCTCACCGTGAGCCTGTTTGTGGACCCGGACCCCCGCCAGCTCGACGCCGCCAAAGGGGTGGGGGCCGCCTGGGTGGAGCTGCACACCGGCGACTACGCCGAAGCGACCAGCGAAGCCGAGGCCCAACGGCTCTTTGACCAACTGCTGGACGGCGCCCGCCACGCCCGCAGTTTGGGCTTGCGCGTCAAATGCGGCCACGGCCTCAACTACACCAACATCAAGCGCTTCCGGGGCCGCCCCGAATTCGAGGAATTCTCCATCGGCCACAGCATCATCAGCCGGGCCGTCCTGGTGGGGATGGAGCGGGCCGTCCGGGAAATGGTGGCGTTGATTTCGTAAAATGTATGGTGCGCACCGCGCACCATGTTTTCTTACACACCATGGCCCTCATCGACCTCCACACCCATTCCACCGCCTCGGACGGCTCGCTGACGCCCGCCGCGGTGGTGCGTCTGGCCCGGGAGCGCGGCCTGGCAGCCATCGCCCTCACCGACCACGACACCATCGACGGGCTCCCCGAGGCCATCCGGGCCGGAGTGGAGGAAGGGGTGGAGGTGGTCCCCGGGGTGGAGATCAGCGCCCGACACCCCGGCGGCTCCATGCACATCCTGGGGCTGCTGGTGGATTATGACGACGGTCTCCTGGACCGGCGCCTGGCTGTGCTCAAACAGGCCCGCCGTGACCGCAACCCCCAGATCGTCGCCAAACTGAACTCTCTCGGCATCCCCGTCAGCCTGGACGAAGTGGAGGCCGTCTCCGGCGGCGGCCAGGTGGGCCGGCCCCACATCGCCCGAGCCCTGCTGGAGCGGGGCGCGGTGCGCAGCATCCAGGAGGCCTTCGACCTCTTTCTCAGCAACCGCGGCCGGGCCTACGTGGGCAAGTTCCGCTTTCCGCCGCCGGAGGCCATCGCCATGATCAGGGAGAGCGGCGGCGTGCCCGTGCTTTCCCACCCCTTCACCCTCAACGTTCACTCCGTCCGGGAACTCAGGACCTTGCTGGTCGACCTCAAGAGGATGGGCCTGGCGGGCCTGGAGGTTTTTTACCCGGAACACGGGCCGGACCTGGAGGGGCTCTACCGGGAACTGGCCAAGGAACTGGACTTGCTCATCACCGGCGGCTCCGACTTCCACGGCGACAACAAGCCGGAAGTGGAGCTGGGCCGCATCGCCTGCCAGGGAAAAATCACCCACGAACTGCTCGATGCCCTGAAAGAGTGGAAGATGCGGCGCGACCCGGCATGACCGGGACGGGATGGAAAGTGTCAGGGACCGCTGAATTTTCTTTTGCCTGAAAGCCGCGAGCCGACCCCCGGTCCCCTCCCTGAAAGGCCTTTTTCACCACCCTGCCAAACGGCGGCGCTCATTTCCTGCCGGAGACCACGTCTTCCACCCAGCTCAGGGCCGCGGAGACGGTGGGGAAGCCGATGGTGCTGGTGAGGAGGATCAGGGTGTGATACAACTCGTCGGGCGTGGCCCCGGCCTTGAGGGCCCGCCGGGCGTGGCTGTGCACCGAACCCTGGGAGCGGATGGCCGCCGCGGCCGCCAACTGAATGAGATGGGAGGTCTTTTCATCCAGGGGACCCTCCTGCCGGACCACCTCCCCCAACTGCTCCAGCGCGGCCATGAACCTGCCGTGCTTCTCCTTGATGACCGTGTACCAAGCGGGGTAACCTTCCTGAGCCATGGGATCCTCCTCCTTTGCAGAACATTGTAACACGACTCGTGAGAAAAATCCGGGCGGAGGTAGGAATGGAGGCAACGGATGAAGCAAAAAGGAAAAGGGCCGCGCCGATCGGGCGGGCCCTTTAATACGTCGTGGCGGGGACGACGAGACTCGAACTCGCGACCTCCGGCGTGACAGGCCGGCGTTCTAACCAAGCTGAACTACGCCCCCGCAAAAAACTGGTAGGCGGAACAGGATTCGAACCTGTGACCCCCGGCTTGTAAGGCCGATGCTCTCCCAACTGAGCTATCCGCCCTACGTGCGTTATCGTCGCGGAAGCCGGTGACCCTGTCAAGGGGAAAATCCCCGGACTGAATCAATCCGGGAGGCAATCCAAGAGGTAGAGTTCAGCATTGATAAACAGAGGCGCCGGGGCCGTCGGCCCACCTGTGACACATGGAAGGTTCTCCCCCCTGGCCCCCTCCCCCACCAACAACTTCCTAAGCGAACCCAAGAAATCCCCGTCCAGGGGGAGCACTTTTCCGGGTAAGGCCCCCCTTTTTCTATTGCGTTGGGTGGTCTTTTTCGGCAAGATACTGGCAGGTTGCGGGAGGGAAGGAACAGTGGCGTCTGCACCTGACACCGAGCCGACCCCAAAACTCGGAGGCAATACGCGCCGGTTGGGCGGTCTAGTTCTGATTTTGGCGGCGGTGCTGGTCATTTTGGTCGTTTTCAGCCACCGGGGACTCTATCAGGTATGTCAACTGAGGGAAGAAAAGCTCCGGGTGGACCAGGAAAACGCCCGTCTGACCGAAGAGAACACCCGCCTGGCCCGGACCATCAAGCGGCTGCAGGACGATCCGGTGATGATTCAGGACCTCATCCGCCGGGAGTTGAATTTCGTCAGGAAAAACGAAATCATTCTCCAATTGCCCTCCCCGGACAAGGGCCGGGCGGAGCCGTCCGACGGGCCCGAGAACCCGTCCCCGGTTCTGAAAACGAAGCAGAAGGGGCAACCGGAGGCCGGCCAAAAGCCCCAGGGAGCGCGCCAACCTCGAAAATCGCCGCAAAACCCCCTTCCTTAATCCCGCGGCCTCCGGGGGCCATCCCGGGGGACGTCTGCAGGCCGGCCTGAGCCGGCTCCCAGCGAGGCCGGGCCTCCCCTGGCGCTTCCTGGAAATTACGGGGTAAGCAGCCCCGCCTGCGGCGCCGCCGGGGAGAATCATTCTCCCCGGCAGAGGCCCGCCGCCTCCGGTCCCCCCGGCGACACAGCCTGCCCCCGGGTGAGGGGATTTTCAGTCTCGGTGATAAGGAAAAACCGTCCATGTATTCCACGGCAGACTTTAAGAAAGGCTTGAAGATTGAAATCGATGGGGCGCCGTATGCCATCGTGGAGTTCCTCCACGTCAAGCCCGGCAAAGGCGGGGCCTTTGTGCGCACCAAGATCAAGAACCTGGTCACGGGGCGGGTGCTGGAGCAGACCTTCCGCTCGGGCGAAAAGGTGAAGCGCCCGGACCTGATGGAGCGGGAGGTGCAATACCTTTACCGGGAAGGGGACACCTACTGCCTCATGGACATGGAAAGCTTTGAGCAATTCATGGTGCCGGCCGCGGCGCTGGGGGAGGCCACCCTCTATCTGAAGGAGAATGAGAACCTGAAGATCCTCTTCTTCAACCAGCAGCCGGTGGCGGCGGAACTCCCCACCGCGGTGGAACTGGAGGTGGTGAGCACCGACCCCGGGGTGCGGGGCGACACGGCCTCGGGGGGCAGCAAGCCCGCCACCCTGGAAACGGGCGCGGTGGTGCAGGTGCCCCTGTTTATTGAGGTGGGGGACCGGGTGCGGGTGGATACCCGCACCGGCGCCTACGTGGAACGGGTGAAATAGGGGGCCGGGCTCACACCAGTTTGACCAGGACGACGTGGCGCCGCACCCCGAAGCGAATGGCTTTCTTTTTGGTCTTCATGAAAACGTCCACCTTCTTGCGGACGTGGGCGGCCATGCGATCCTGGAAATCAAAGACGCCCAGCCCATGAAGCAGGACCCGGTCGCCGAAGCCCAGGTTGAGGTTTTTTTCGATATCCCGGCTCACCGCCACGATGCCTTCCCGGACCCGGATGCCGGAGGCGGTGATGCCCCGGGCCGAATGCCCCCCATAAACTCCCGGATGGTAAGCCGTGACGGTGACAATGGACATGGTGACGCACATGGTCGGTCGGGGAGAGCCCATCACCCCCACCCCCAGGAAACAAAGCAAAAGAAGGCAAATAAGCGCCATTTTTTTCATGGTGGTCCTCAATTGCGGTAGATGACTGAAACGCTGCCGAATGCAGCGAGAATGACTGGCAACGCAGGCCGACCAGAGGTGATGGGGTATCCCCCGTCATCGCGCTGGTGGTAGTATTCGCCTCCAGGCCTCGGCCGTGGAACCCAGGCCGGCAGGAGCCTTTCCCCCTCCCGACGACCTTTGGGATCCGGTCCTCGTTCCTCCTTGTCCCCCCCTTACCTCCAGGAAACGGAAGAATGCCCAAGGGCAACGGTGAACGGTCTTTGGTGTGTGTTCATGCTTATCCCAAGAAAATATGGCTGTCAAGAAAAAATATTGTGTACTTTGCATAACTTGATGATATTCTTGTTAATATAAGTCTAATTATTATGTTAAAATATTCATTAAGGCATAATAATCCTATTTTATCCTTAAATTTTAGGGTAAGTGGGGTTAATATGTTAAATTTAAGTTTACTTATAATTAAAGTGGTATAAAAAATATCTAAGCCAGCTTCTATCGGCAAATATGTCATAAATCATATTTATAACTGATATATTAATTAGTTATACAATAAACTATATTGTCCTTCCGGGGGTAATTTCCCATAAACGGCAGATTAATTGATTAGGGTGGGATTTATGGTGTATATGCAGGGCCTGTGATGGGATTTAGTGGGGAGGTTAATCGCTTATTGGGGGTTATCAATGATTTATTAAGGAGATAATTCTTTTAATAACGGTAAATTTTTATTATCTTATTGTTATTAATTAATATATTTTCCCCCACCCTCTCACTGGGGCTGCCGTCCTGAGGGCGGCGGGCCGGTTCGGCAAGGGGCCGCCGGCTTCCGCCCCCCTCCCCCACCGCTCTTCAGCGCCTCAGCAAGGCCAGCACCCGTTTGCCGGGGATGGCAAAGTTGAGGTTTTGCCCCTGGGTCCAGAAAAAGGAGGAGACCCCTATGACCTGCCCCTTCATGTTGGCCACCGGTCCGCCGCTGGACCCCGGGGAAATGGCCGCGGTCATCTGGATGACCGTGCCCGCCTTCTCAAAGAGGCGCAGGCCCGAAACGATGCCGTCGGAAGTGGTGAGTTCAAAGCCCTGGGGATTGCCGATGGCCACGATGCGTTCCCCCACTTCGGGGAGCGTCTCCGAAACGCTGAGAAAAGGGGTGGTGACGCCGGCGGGCAATTGCGCCGCGGCCAGCGCCAGGTCGCCCGCCTTGTCCTCCGCCAGCACCTTGAGCACCGGATAGACCTGGCCCTTGCCGTCCTTGACCTCGGCCCGGTGACAGCCCCCGAGAACGTGGTGGTTGGTGATGAAGTGTCCTTCTTTATTGATGAAAAACCCGCTGCCGAAGCCCGTCTTGTTGTCCCGGGCGTCGTAGGTGAACACCACGATGACCGCGGGTTTGAGGCGCTGGACCAGTTGCGGCAGCTGCTCTTGCGGGGGCCGGACGGCGGCCTGCATGGCGGTCTGCAACTCGTCGGCCAGTTTGGCGTCCAGCAGCCTTAAAAACTTCAGCTCTTTGGCGGCGTCCGTCACCTGGCCCACCGCGAAATACGCCAGACCCAGACAATAACGGGCCTCAGGCAGATCCGGCTTGGTCCTGACGGCCAGTTGCAGGGCTCTCAGGGCCTTGGCGTAATTCTTGGCTTCCAGGGCGGCCCGGCCTTCCTGGACCAGTTCCCGGGCCTCGGCCAACCACCCCGTCGCCCGCTCCTCCAGGGTCTGGCCGGGGCCGGGTTTGAGAGCCGCCACCCTCTCGGCGGCGATGGCGAAGTTCAGGTTCTGTCCATCGGGGAAAAACAGGGAGACGACGCCCACCACCACCCCCTTCAGGTTCACCACCGGGCTGCCGCTGGAGCCGGGGGAAATGGGCGCGGAAATCTGGACCAGTCTCCCTTCCCGCACCCGGGGCAATTCCCGGATGGCCGAGACGATGCCTTCGGTGGCGGTCTGCTCCAACCCCTTGGGATTGCCCACGATCACCACCTGTTCGCCCATGCGGGGGAGCTCCCGGGAGACCTGGAGAAAGGGGACGGTGGCGCCGCCCAGGTCCACCTCCGCCAGGATGAGGTCGCCGGCCTTGTCTTCGGCCAGGATGCGGGTGATGGGATAGACTTTCCCCTCTTTGGTCTTGACCGTGGCCTGGTCCTTGCCCCGGAGCACGTGGTAGTTGGTCACCAGGTGGCCCCGGGCGTTGAGGAAGAAGCCGGTGCCGGTGCTGCGGATCTTGCCCCGGCCGCAGGAGGCCTGAATGAAGACCACGGTGGGCTGGATCCTGGCCACCAACTCCGGCAGACTCATCTCGCCGCCGACGGGCGCGGCCGCGGGTTTGAGGGCCTCCTTCAGTTTGTCGGCCAGGTTCTGGTCCAGGGCGGTGAGCAGCTCCGCGTGCTTCCGGGCCGTCTCCCGCTGGTTGAGTCTGAGGCAGACCAGGCCCAGATGGTAGTGGGCTTCCGCAAAGTCGGCCTTCAGGGTCACGGCCCGGCGCAAGGCCTCCAGGGCATGTTGATGCCGGTTCAGTCTGACAAGAGCCTGACCCAATTGAAACCACGCCTGGGGGTCGTCAGGCTGCATGCGGATGACGCTGCGCAGATAAAGGAGGCCCTCGTCATGGCGCTTGGCCCCGAAAGCCGACCGGGCCCGCTGCCGGTAGTACTCCACGGCCTCCTGCAGGTGGGCCGCGCTCCACTCCCCCAGGGGTTGGTTAAGGTCGGGCTTCAGGGCCAGAATTTTGGCCCCGGGAACGGCGAAGTAAAATTCGTAGCCTTCCGATTTCCCGCTGCCGGCCAGCCCCACCACCTCCCCCTTCAGGTTGAGAACGGCCCCCCCCATGATAACGGGACGCACCACCGCGGTGATCTGGATCACCTGGCCGAAGGAGAGAAACTCCCGCAAACCGGAGACCACGCCGTCACTTAAGGTATGAGTCCCCTTGCGCGTGGTCCCCAGGACCACCACTCGTTCCCCCATCTGAGGAGGGACGGCGGCCACGGGAAGATAAGGCACAGGGGCGGGGGGCGGCTCGATGGCCAGCAGGGCCACGTCGCCCTGGCGGTCCTCGGCCAGCACGGTCTTCAGGGGATAGGTCTTGCCGTCGCCGGTTTTGGCCACGGCGCCGGCGGCCCCCAGGAGCAGCCGCCGGTAGGTGACCAGGCGGCCCTCACCGCTGATGAAAAAGCCGCTGGCGCGCTTCCAGGTTTTTCCCTGGCGGTCCGTCACCACAATCTGCACCACCGCCTGATTGCTCTTTCTGACCATTTCCGGGAAGGCGTCCTGGGCCTGGGCGGCCAAACCCGCCACCGTCAGACAGAGGATCGCCGCCATTGTCGCAGCCACGGCGAAGCGCCTCATTTCCACCTCCACGGGTCACCTCTTCGATGAGATTGCTGTCTTGTAATGCTCATGGCCCCAACGGGGCCACCCCCGGGCATGAAAAACCTTTTGTAGGGGCGGGTTTCAAACCCGCCCCTACAGAACCGGGATTTTTACGGTAAATAAGGACTATTTTAGAACCCCATGCCTTCGTTGGCCAACCGGACCAAGACCGATTTTGCGCTTGGTGGCGGCCCCAAGGCCGCGATGCGGAACCCTCCCCCTGATCTCTGGCCAGGATGGCTCACCACAAATTATACGAAAAAGCCGGGGGACGCTGTAGAAAATGTGAATTTGTTCGATAAGATCAAGCAAGGAAGATAACCGCCTTGAATAAGTGAAAATAGTGAGAGTAAGTCGCCTTGGGCGTCGGTGTGGCGACAGGTATGACCGCCGGAGAACAACGTCCGCTTCTGACAACCATGATGGGCAGCAAAACATTCATTAGTCTGATATTCTCGGCGATGCTCACCTGGGCGGGCGCCGGGAAGGCCGGGGGAGGGCCCCCGCCCGGCGGCGAGCCGGTCAATCAGGTGGGGACCGCGGCGGTGGAAATGGGCAAGGCCGGGGGGAGTCCGGCCCTCAGATTGGCGGCATTGCCGGGAGGGCCCGACGGCGTGGTTCGCTTGCGGGTGGAGGTGGTGGGCGGACAAGAGGTGGGCACCCTGGTCGGCCATCTGGAGGTGATGCCCGAGGCCGGCGGCCTGGGCGCGGTGTTTCTGGAGCTGGCGGGGGCGGGGTCATGGATTGTGGCATTGCAGCCCCCGGCGTCCGGCCCCTTCACCGTGCGTCTGCGGCTGTGCACCGGGGACCACCCGCCCCTGGTGCTGGCCTCCGCCCCCCTGCGGCTGGAGTCGCCCGGAGCGGCCGGGTCCGGCAGCGCCGCCTCTTCTCGCCGGCCCCGGTGGCGAAGCATCCTGGAGAAATTGAAGCCGCCCGCTTTTTCGGGGTGGCTCAGGGCCCTCCCCGGGTGGCCCTGGAGCGTGGCGGCCCTGGCAGGAGCACTTCTGTCGGCCATACTGCTGCTGGCCCGACGCCGACAGAAGCGCTTCCCGGACGCAAACCTGGACGCCCTCCTCGACGACGACGCCCTGCCCGGAAAGATGAAGCTGCTGTTGAGGGCCAAGCTGGAAGTCCTGGAAAAAGAGAAGGCAGCGCTGGTCAAAGCGCTGGAGACCATGCAGCAGGAGCGGGACCGGCTGGGCGGGACCGCAGCCGCCCTAGAGCAGGAGGTGCAGCGGCAGCGCGAAGGGTCAAGGGAGAAGTCCCGAAACATCGCGGAGTTGGAACAGAACCTGGCCCAGGCCAGGGAGGAGGTCAAGTCCATGCAGCAGGAATACATGGCCCTCTATGCCCGCAGCGGCTCGGGAAAAGAGACGCTGCGGAAGAATTGAGGCCGCACCCCCTCAAAAGGCGGTTATGAGTTCCGCAGACCTCAGCGCTGCGGAGACCGGATAGCCTGCGGCGCCTTTCGGCCTTACCTTGATATTCACGGTCGGGAGCATGCACGGCCCGCCCTGCGGTGTATCGGAGAGCGGCGCGAGGGCTGGGAGGGGAGAACTCAAAACAGCATGTCCAGGAAATGCTCGTGGTATTCCTTAAGTTCCTTGTGGCATTCGCCGCAGAAGAGGCGCACCTCCCCCTGGATTTCCGAGTCGTCGCTCACCGCGGAGAAGCTGCCATCTTCGTTCTGCAGATAAAAGGTGGTGATGGTCACCCCTTCCGCCACCTCATAAAAATCCGTGTCATTGCCGCAATAAGGGCAGGAAATCCTCATCTCCCCTGTTCTTGCTCCAGGATATGCTTGATGTTCTTACGGTAGGCGGGGTTGGCAGGATCCAGCTTGCGCGCCAGTTCCAGCTCCATATTAGCCAGTTTGAACTGGCCTCGGGATTTTTTCTGCTGCCCCTGGCGCAGAAAGATATTGCCTTGGTGGGCATAGAGGCGGGCCAGGTAAAAGTGGGTGCGGGCGTCCTTGGGATTAAGCTCGTTGGAGGCCTGAAATTCGTTCAGGGCCAGCTTGAACTTGCGGTTGTGATAGTGGATGATCCCCAGGTTGCGCATCAGTCGGGCACGAAGCTCTTGGGGAGCGTTCTTCAGGGTCTTGAGGAGCAGAATCTCCAGGCGCGCCAGGGTCTCCCCGTCCCGCAGGGTGGAGCTGTTTTCCATGAGGAGGCGGTCGCTCAGGTTGGCCACCTCGGCGGGCGGCAACTGACGCCCACCCCGCATGGCATCCCCCAACATCATCTGGTCCGGGCTGCCGTAGGAAGCCGGTGGCGGCGGCGCCGGCAACGCTCTTTCGGGAGCCGGGGGGGGCAGGGCGGATTGGCGGCCGCAGCCGTTCCCGGCGGCACAGAGCATCACCAGGGCCACGCCAAGCAGGATACGGTTGGGGGTCGTCACAAGAAACACCTCTCCCGATGATTTACAGCTCAGGGACTATTATGCCAGCCTGGGGGAGGGCGTCAACCCTTTTTCGGCCCCTCGACAGGGGCGTCAGGCCGCAGGCGGCCGTTAATCCCGGGGATATTGGTAACCCTTCCGCACCACCTGACAGTTGACGCGGGAGGGCTGCAATCGTTCAAGGAAGAGGTCGGCCAGTTGATCGGCCTGGGCCTGGTCGCCGCAAGTGAAGATGTCCAGGACCAGATAGCCGAATTCCGGCCAACTATGGAGGGAGATGTGGGATTGGGCTAAGAGGGTGAACCCCGTGACCCCCTGGGGCTGGAACTGGTGGAACCGGGACCCCAGGTTGGTGAGCCCCACCTTCTTAACGGCGCTGCGGACGGTTTGGTGCAGGAATTTGCGGGAATTGAGTTTATCCTGGTCGCAGCCGAACAACTCCATCAACAGGTGGTATCCGTCCGGCCGCGGATTCTGGACCAAGAATTCCCTTTTCATGGGCAGAACCCTCCCTTACAGTGATCTCCAACCGGGAATCCCTCCCTTGGCGTGCCACCCCCTTGTGTGGTCGGGACTGACAAAACACGTAATTCTAAACAGCGGGTTATCATTCCGTCAACAAAAATCTAACCTGGGAAAAGGGCAGGGCGGCGCCTGAAACGCACCCTCCCGGTCGGGGAGGCGGGCCAAACTTTCGGGCCGGACGCAGCCATTCTGACCATGTCCATAGAGGTTAACCGTCGCCTGCGGCTCTTCCGGCGCACAAGCCGGGGCGGGCTTCCGGTCCGACTTTTCACCCGGTTCCCGTGTGTGCCCCGGGGGCTCAGAGTTGAGACCGCTCCCGCCCTGCCACTCCCCCTGCCTGATGAAAAACTCTGGAATAAACTAATGCCCGGCCCGACCGGAAAGGATAGAATATCTCATCATGTTGCGGCTCCGCCACCCAGTCGGAGGCCGCCGGGGCAAGGAGGATGACGGTGCACGACCAGGCATGGGGGCTGATCCGCGCCACTCGGGCGCTCATCGCCTACATTGAGGAAAATCAGGTCTTTGATAAACTGGCCGACTGCGGCTGCGGACTCTATGATCAGTATCGCTCCGACCGCTTCGATGAGGCCATCAATCACGCCAGAGTGGCCGCCCAGACTCTGGAGGAAGAACTGGACCGGGGTTAATGGCAATCACGGTCCTGGAGCTGTTCAAGGTTCTGCCCCGCACCAATTGCGGGGAGTGCGGGGTGAGCACCTGTCTGGCCTTCGCCACCCAGGTGATCAAGGAGGGGGAGGATCTTGCCAAATGCCCCTACCTGTCGGGCGAGGCCCTGCGCCTGGCAGAGCAGGTGAAGGGCCAGCAGGAGCAGGGCGTGGGCCGGCGGCGGGAGTCCCTGGCCATCGCCCTGGAGGCCCTCCAGGAGAAGGTGGCGCCCCTGGACTTCGCCGCCCTGGCCCCGGGGCTGGGGGCCTTGGCGGGGGAGAGCGGGGGCCGGCCCTTCCTGGAGATCCCCTATTTCGGCCACCGGCTCACCGTCTTCAAGGACCAGGTGCGCTATCCGCCGGAAGCGGCGGCCGACCCCTGGGACGCCATCCTGCTCTACAACTACATCGCCTCCCAGGGCGCCGGAGAGCCCGGGGGAACCTGGATCGCCTATAAGACCCTGCCCAATTCGGTGTCCAAGGCCAAAACCATGGCCCGCCTGGAGGGGAAGCTGGCCGACCATTTTGCCGGTCGGGCCGAAGAGCTGCGCCAGCGGTCCCTGGCTTTGGGGGGTGGGCCGGCCCAGGTGGGCGAGGGCGCCCAGGTGCAGATGGTCTTCCAGCCGCTGCCGAAGCTGCCGGTGCTGCTCCTCTTCTGGGAGGCGGAACCAGAGGAGGGCTTCCAGGCCCAGGCCCACCTGCTCCTGGACAACCGGGTCCTGGATTTTCTGGACCTGGAGTCCATCCTCTTCCTGGTGGAGCGGCTGCTGGGGCATCTCATGGAGGAGAATGAGGAGAGGCCTGAGAACGGGTAAGGCGCGCACCGCGCCCCAGGGAAAAGATTTGCCGGGGGGAGGGGGCGTTTGTCAGGGCAACATCCTGAAATGCAAAGCTATTATGCCACCCCTGACGCCGTCCCCCTTCATCGGGGGGGAGGGAGAAGAAGGCTGATGGGCCCTGGAGATTTTGGTAAGTTTTTGGGGACGCAATAATTACAGAGGGGTTGGTTTGGTGAGAGCGGGCAGAAATCCAGGTAAGGAAAGTCAGCCATGACACGTTTGGTGCCGGCAATGGAGCAGATCTGGTTGGCCAATGGTCTGAAGGTGGTGAGCCTGGAATATGGCCGGGTGCCCTGGGTCAGTCTCATTTTCATGGTGAAACGGGGCGCCGAGACCGACCCCCCGGACAAGCCTGGGGTGGCGGACTGGACCGCGGAGTACCTCACCCTGGGCACGGCCCGGCGCCGCCAACTGGAGTTGGCCCGGGACGTGGAGTCCCTGGGGGCCACTCTGGAGTCCCGGGCCAATTGGGACGCCACCTTTATCAGCCTGGACGGTCTGGCCGAGGATTTTCCTGAGCTCATGGCCACCTTGGCGGAAGTCGTGCAGACGCCGCTCTTTCCCCCGGAGGAGTTTCCCCTGTTGGTGGAGCGCCGCCGGGCTGAACTGGCCCAGGTGCTGGACGATCCCCGGGAGTTGGCCTCCCGCACCTTCACCCGCCTCTTTTTCGGGGGCGCTCCTTACGGACACGCCATCCGGGGCGAGCCGGAGAGCCTGGATCGCCTCACCCTCCAGGACCTGACTGGCCACTATGGACGGGAGTTCAGCCCCGAAGCCGCCACCCTGGTGGTGGTGGGCATGGCGCCCCGCAGCCTGGTGGAGGACGAGGCGGAGCGGCACTGGGCCGCCTGGACCGGCGGCGGCCCGCCCAGCCCGGCCTATGCGGAGCCGCCGGACCGACCGGGGACCCCCGGAATCTACCTCCTTAACCGGCCGGAGTTGACCCAGAGCGAGATCCGCGCCGGTTTCCTGGGCCCGCCCCGGGCCCACCCGGATTTCTTTGCCGTGCGGCTGATGAATTACATCCTGGGGGAAGGGGGGTTTTCCTCCCGCCTCATGGGCCGCATCCGGGCCGAGTTGGGACTCACTTACGGCATCCGCAGCCTCTTCAGCTTCCGCCGGGCGCCGGGGCCGTTCACGGTGTCCACTTTCACCCCGGCCCGGCACACCGCCACGGTGGTGCAGGAGATCGGCGCGGTGCTCCGGCAGGTGCAGAAGTCCGGGGTCACGGCCCAGGAGTTGGCCGACGCCCGCTCCTTCTATGTGGGCAACTTCCCGCTGCGCCTGGAGACCACCCGGGCCCTGGCCCGCCAGGTGGTGGCGGTGGACCTGTACGACCTGGGTCTGGACTATCTGAATCGCTATCCCGACGCCATGGAGGCCGTGACCCTGGCAGAGGTCCAGGCGGCCGCCCGGGAGCACCTGCACCCCGAGGCCCTGGCGACTCTGGTGGTGGGCCCCGCGGCCCTCTGCCGGGAGGCTTTGGAGGCCATTTGTCCGGTGAATCTCATCGACGAAATTTAGGCCATATTTTTTAGTTGACAAATTGCTTGTGATGGTATGAGATTGGGTTTGGTATTGTGAAAAAAAGGATAAGCCCCTCGGGGACCATTCAAAAGAGGGAGGAACGTTCATGTCCAAAACCCCATTGCTGGATCAACTGGAAAGCGGCCCTTGGCCCAGTTTTGTCACGGACCTCAAGAGGATCGCCGCCAAGAAACCCCAGGTCCTAGACCTTTTGGGACAGTTGGAACGGTCTTACCAGGAGAAAATCACCCATTGGAAGCACGGCGGCATCGTGGGCGTCCTGGGCTACGGATCGGGCATTATCGGCCGGTATTCCGACTTGCCGGATGAGTTTCCCGGGGTGGAACATTTCCACACCATGCGCATCAACCAGCCCTCCGGGTGGTTTTACACCACCGCGGCTTTGCGGCAACTGTGCGACATCTGGGACAAACACGGCAGCAGCGTCATGAACCTGCATGGCGCCACCGGCGACGTCATCTTCCTGGGTTGCCGCACCGAGAATTTGGAACCCTGCTTCGCGGAATTGACTGCGGCCGGTTGGGACCTGGGCGGCTCCGGTTCCACTTTCCGCAGCCCCTCCTGCTGCGTGGGTCCCGCACGCTGCGAATGGTCCTGTTACGACACCATGGAGGCCTGCTACGAAATTACTCAGGAGATGCAGTTCGACCTGCACCGGCCTTCCTACCCCTATAAGTACAAGATCAAATTCTCCGGCTGCCCCAATGACTGCGTGGCCGCGGTGGCTCGGGCCGACTTGTCCGTGATCGGCGTCTGGAAGGATGACATCCGCGTCGACCAGTCTGCGGTGCAGGCCTACGCCGGCGGCGAGCTGAAGCCCAAGGGTGGCGGCGCCCACGTTGACAAGCTGGATGTCCAGGCTGATGTGGTGGGTCTGTGCCCCACTTACTGCA
This sequence comes from Deltaproteobacteria bacterium, assembly GCA_016874975.1. Classification (GTDB taxonomy): domain Bacteria; phylum Desulfobacterota; class Desulfobaccia; order Desulfobaccales; family 0-14-0-80-60-11; genus VGSQ01. The sequence continues at coordinate 14,472 of VGSQ01000021.1, read as the reverse complement.
TGAGCTATGACGGCAAGACCCTGAAGATCGACGATCGGAACTGCAACCACTGCATGCACTGCATCAACATGATGCCCCAGGCTCTGCGGCCCGGCACGGAAACCGGCGCCGCCATTCTGCTGGGCTCCCATGCTCCCATCCTGGAAGGGGCGCAGCTCAGTTGGGTGATTCAGCCCTTCATGGTGATGGAGTCCCCCTATGACGAGTTTAAGGAATTGAACAGCAGGATCACCGAATGGTGGGCCGAACACGGCAAGAACCGGGAAAGAGTGGGAGAACTCATTCTGCGCCTGGGCATGCGGGAATTCCTGGAAGCCGCGGAACTGCCGCCCGCGCCGCAGCAGGTCCGGATCCCCCGGGCCAACCCCTTCTTCTTCTGGAATCAATCCGACTTTGACGCCGAAGCCAAAGGCCGGAAATACTATCAGACCGAAGGCTTTGATGTGGAATAAGGCCTTGCCGCTGCAACTTGCCAACTAAGGAGAGAAAGGATCATGAGCGAACGTAAAACCGATATCGGCCCGCCGCATTACGAACAGTTCTTGCCGCCCATCATCAAGGAAAACTACGGCAAGTGGAAATATCATGAGATCCCTGAACCCGGCGTGTTGAAGCATGTGTCCGAGAGCGGCGCGGAGCTTTACTCCGTGCGGGCCGGAGCCTCCCGCCTGATCAGCACCGATTTCGTGCGTGAAGTATGCGACCTGGCCGACAAATTCTGCGATGGCTACTTCCGCTTCACCAGCCGCAATAATATCGAGTTCCTGCTCACCGACAAGGCCAGGATTGAACCCCTGAAGAAGGATCTGAAGGAACTGGGTTGGCCCGTGGGCGGCACCGGTCATTCCGTCACCAGCATCATCCACACCCAGGGCTGGGTGCACTGCCACACCCCGGCCATCGACGCCTCCGGGCCCGTCAAGGCGGTGATGGACGACCTGTTCGAGTACTTCGGCAGCCACCAGCTGCCGGCCCAGGTGCGCATTGCTCTGGCCTGCTGCATCAACATGTGCGGCGCGGTGCACTGCTCCGATATCGCCATGTGCGGCGTGCACCGGACGGTGCCCAAGATTGATCACCAAAAGCTGCGCCATCTGTGCGAGATTCCCACCACCATCGCCTCCTGTCCCACCGGCGCCATCCGGCCCCATCCGGACAAGAGCATCAAGAGCGTGGTGGTGAACGAGCCCCGTTGCATGTACTGCGGCAACTGCTACACCATGTGCCCGGCCCTGCCCTGCTTTGACTCCGAGAAAGGCGGCGTGGCCCTCCTGGTGGGGGGCAAGGTTTCCAACGCCAAGAGCCCGCCGGCCTTCTCCCGGCTGGCCGTGCCTTACATTCCCAACAATCCGCCCCGCTGGCCGGAAACCGTGGAGACCATCCGCAAAATCCTCATCAAGTATGCGGAAGGCGCCAACAAGTGGGAGCGCCTGGGCGAGTGGATCGAGCGCATCGGTTGGGAAAAGTTCTTCGAGGTGTGCGACCTGCCGTTCACCTTCCAGCATATTGACGACTATAAGTTCCAGGCGTATGAAACTTATAGGACGTCAATGCATTTTAAATTCTAAAGTAGGTGAGTTAAATGGGAATTTCTAAGGAAGAACTTGTAGAAGAAATCTTTCAGATGGTCGAAAAGGCCCACGGCAAAAGAAAGCTCAAAGCCTCGGACATCTGGAAGGATATGATTAAAAAACATCCTGAGGTGGATAAGAAGATCGTCCAGGATGCTATCAAGACCCTGGTCGATGCCGGTCGCTGCGTGTACACCTATTTCGGTGGCAGCTTCGTCGAAATTCCCCACGAAGAAGCGGCGGCCAAACACTGATGCATCGGCCCTGTCCCCGATTGCTCCTGTCTGCGCTTCGGGGTGGGGCCGGCAAGACCACCCTGACCTTGGGTTTGCTGGCCGCCTGGCGGGCCAGGGGGAAGAGTTTGGTCCCGTTCAAGAAGGGGCCGGACTATATCGACCCCGCCTGGCACGGCCTGGCGGCCGGCAGTCCCAGTCATAACCTGGACCCCTTCCTCATGGAGGGGGCCCAGATTATGGCCTTGGTGGGCCGTCACGCCGCCCAAGCCGATGCCCTGGTCATCGAGGGCAACCGGGGACTTTACGACGGCCTGGACGCCCAGGGAACCTTCAGTACTGCAGAACTGGCCAAACTGCTGGCCACCCCGGTGGTGCTGGTGCTCAATTGCACCATGATGACCCGCACCGCCGCCGCCCTGGTGTTGGGCTGCCAGCACTTCGACCCGCAGGTCCCCCTCCGGGGAGTCATCCTCAATCAGGTGGCCCGCCCCCGTCACGAAGCCATCCTCAGGAACGCCATCGAGCACTATTGCGGCGTGCCGGTGTTGGGGGCGGTGCCGCGTCTCAAGTGCGCCGTCTTTCCCGAGCGCCACATGGGCCTGGTGCCGCCGCCGGAGCACCGGGGGGTGCAGCGCGCCATCGAAACCGCCCGGGACCTGGCGGAGCGCTATCTGGACCTGGACGGTCTCTGGCAGGTGGCCTGCCAGGCGCCGCCCCTGCCGCTCTCTGCAGTGGACGAACCGTCCCCGGAGACGGCCCGGGATCTGGTCAACATCGGCGTCATCCGGGACTCGGCCTTCCAGTTCTATTATCCGGAAAACCTGGAGGCCCTGGAGGCCCACGGAGCCAGGCTGGTGTGGCTCAGCGCCCTCACCGATCCGGCCCTGCCCGACGATCTGGACGGCCTTTACATCGGCGGCGGTTTTCCCGAGACCCATGCCCGGGACCTGGCCCGCAACCGCTCCTTCCGGATGTCCGTCAAGGCCGCGGCGCAGCAGGGTTTGCCGGTGTACGCCGAATGCGGCGGGCTCATGTACCTGGGGCAGGCCATCGCCACCCTCCAGGGGGAGCGCTTCCCCATGGCGGGCGTGTTCCCCTTTGACTTCGTCATGGGGCGGGCGCCCCAGGGCCACGGCTATACCATCCTGGAAGTCTGCGCCCCCAACCCCTTTTTCCCGGCCGGCGTCCGGCTCAAGGGCCACGAGTTCCACTATTCCCGCATCGACCCGGAGCCCGGCCCCGAGGCGCCCATGGCCTTCCGGGTGCTCCGGGGGGCCGGCATCGGCGGACACCGGGACGGACTGTTATACCAAAACGTGCTGGCCACATACTCGCATCTTCACGCCCTGGGCGCGCCCGATTGGGCTCCCTCCCTGGTGCGGCAGGCCGAGGCCTATCACCGGCGCCGACAGGCCGCCGCCCCGCCGGAACCGGGCGGGATGGAACGACGGACCGAAGGCGGGGGCCAACGGCGGGCAAAAATCCGCTAGCATAACCCGTTGAGGCAACCACCCCGGCTCCGGTCATCCCGCCCCGACCGGAGAGTCGCCGGCAACCGGCCTGAGGTGGTGCCGCGCAGCCCCACCTCTCACCCGGGCGGGAGCCGCGGGGTGGGGCCGGCAGCCCGGGTATGGAAGGCATCAATTCCGGCTCTGTTCAGGGCCGGCTGGCACTTAGTCATAGACAATCGGATAAGGAGGTTTCCCTTATGGCTTGGCGGGTGGAAGTGGACGCCGACAAGTGCACCGGCGATGAAGAATGCGTCAATGTTTGTCCCACGGGGGTTTTCGAGATGCAGAACGACAAGGCCGTGGTGGTGAACGAGGATGAGTGTCTGGGCTGCGAGAGCTGCATCGAAGTGTGCCCCTCTGGGGCCATCACCATCACCGAGACCTGATCTGCATCTTTACTCCATAACGACAAACCCCGGCCCCTGGAGGGCCGGGGTTTTTTTCCCGGGAGGCGCAATCGGGCCTCAGCCCTGCATGCTCTCCTCCCGACAGGCCTGACACTGCTTCAGCGGCGTCAGTTCCTCCGCGGTGGCGGGCCGCACCTCCAGCACCCGGACTTCATAATAAAGGTCCTGGTCCGCCAGAGGGTGGTTCAGGTCCAGGATCACCCGCTCACCCTGCACTTCCTTGATGGTCAGGGGATATTCGGGCGGAAAGGGCAGCTCCGCGGGCAACACCTTCTGCCCCGGCGCCAACTCCATCTCGGCGGGGAAGACCTTGCGGGTCCAGACCTGCACATTGTCGGGATCGTAGGCGCCGAAGGCCTCGGCCGCAGGCACCACGAACTCCACCCGGTCGTCCACCGGCAGCCCCCAGAGGCGGCGCTCCAGGCCCGGCAGGACCTCGCCGCAGCCGGCGATGAAGCTGAGATGGGCCGGCCGGCCGGGTTCTCCCCGAAGATATTCCCCCGATTTGAGACGCAGACGGTATTCCAGACGCACAAATTTGTCCTGAGAAATGATTTCCATGCGTTTTCCTTGCGGTCAGAGATTGTTATAATCATCTCTGAGGGAAGCGTCCCTGTCAAGGCGCCATGATCCGCAAAGCCCGCCTCGCCGAAATCCCGGAGATTTACCGGCTGCTCAACGAGTATTCCGGGCGCTGGAACGTACTGCCCCGCTCACTTTCCGAGCTCTACAGCTACGTCCGGGACTTCTTTGTCTGCCGGGACGACGCCGGCGGGCCCCTGCTGGGCATCGCCGCGCTGCACGTCTTCTGGGAGGACCTGGGGGAGATCCGCTCCCTGCTGGTGATCCCTTCCCACCAGGGCCGGGGCTTGGGCAGCAGCCTGGTGAACGGCTGCCTGGAGGAAGCCAGAGAATTGGGACTGAAACAGGTTTTCGTCCTCACCGACAGCACCGCCTTCTTCGAGCGCTTCGGCTTCCGCATCTTCCCCCGGGAGAAGCTCCACCCCCGGATTTGGGCCGACTGCGTCAAATGCCTCAAGTACCCGGACTGCGACGAAATTCCCATGATGCTCCGTCTTGCCTGAGCGTTGCCCGGCTTGACTTCCGGCGGGATAACCTTAAACTAGGGAAAGATTGTGCCGCAGTTGCGTTGCGGGAAAGCGCCGCGCCTCCCCCCTTCAGCAATACGGCCCTTTTACCGTTACGTTCACATGGGATGGATGACCCGGAGCGGGCGGCAGATGACGGGGTTCGGCATCCGGGAGGGCAATAAATTCCGAAGGCGGGATGCGCTTCGCTTTCCCGCCCACTTTTATATTTTACGGGCAAGCCGCAGTCTGAGGAAAGTTGCGGCGCCGCCCAGGCAGCAGCCGTGATGGAGTCATGATCAGCTATTTTCTGAAAAAGATTTTCGGCAGCAAAAATGACCGGGAGCTCCGGCGCATGGCCCCCCTGGTGGACCGGATCAACGCCCTGGAGCCCGACCTGCGCCGCCTGTCCGACGGCGAGTTGCAGGCCTACACCCCCCGCTTCAAGGAGCGGCTGGAACGGGGCGAAGACCTGGACGACCTCTTGCCCGAGGCCTTTGCGGTGGCCCGGGAGGCGTCCCTCCGGGTCCTGGGCCTGCGGCCCTTCGACGTGCAGCTCATCGGCGGCATGGTGCTCCACGAAGGCAAGATCGCCGAAATGAAGACCGGCGAAGGCAAAACCCTGGTGGCCGTGCTGCCCGCCTATCTCAACGCTTTGAGCGGCCACGGCGTCCACATCGTCACCGTCAACGACTACCTGGCCCGCCGGGACACCGCCTGGATGGGGGGCATCTACAACTTCCTGGGCCTCCGGGTGGGCACCATCCTCCACGGTCTCACCGACGAGGAGCGCCGCCGGGCCTACGCCGCGGACATCACCTACGGCACTAATAACGAGTTCGGCTTCGACTACCTGCGGGACAATATGAAATTCTCCCTGGAGGACTACGTCCAGCGGGACTTCAATTACGCCATCGTGGACGAAGTGGATTCCATTCTCATCGACGAAGCCCGCACGCCCCTCATCATCTCCGGCCCCGCCGAGGAATCCACCGACCTCTACTACATCCTGAACCGGGTGTCCCTGCAACTGAAAAGGGATCGGGATTTCACCGTGGATGAAAAGGCCCGTTCGGTGCTCATCAACGAAGAGGGCATCGCCCGGGCCGAGAAGCTCCTCAACCTGGACAACTTGTACGACCCCCGGCACATCGAGGTGCTGCACCATCTCAACCAGGCCCTGAAGGCCCAGAATCTCTTTCAGCGGGACGACGAGTATATCGTCAAGGACGGCCAGGTCATCATTGTGGACGAGTTCACCGGCCGCCTCATGCCCGGCCGGCGCTACTCCGACGGCCTGCATCAGGCCCTGGAGGCCAAGGAGGGGGTGCGCATCGAAAATGAAAACCAGACCCTGGCCACCATCACCTTCCAGAATTACTTCCGCATGTACAGTAAACTGGCGGGCATGACCGGCACCGCCGACACCGAAGCCGAGGAATTCAAGAAAATTTATAAACTGGACGTGATGGTCATCCCCACCCACAAGAAGATGATCCGGGAGGACTTCCCGGACGTCATCTACAAAACCCCCGAAGAGAAATACCGGGCCGTGGTGGAGGAGATCATCGACTGCCACCGCCGGGGCCAGCCCGTGCTGGTGGGCACCACCTCCATCGAGAAGTCGGAGCTGTTGAGCCGCCTCCTGAAACGTGAAGGCATCAGGCACGAGGTCTTAAACGCCAAGCACCACGAGAAGGAGGCGGAGATCGTGGCCACGGCCGGGCAGCAGGGCATGGTCACCATCGCCACCAACATGGCCGGCCGGGGCACCGACATCGTCCTGGGGCTGGGCGTGGTGGAGCGGGGCGGTCTGCACATCCTGGGCACCGAACGCCACGAGTCCCGGCGCATCGACAACCAGCTCCGGGGGCGCTCCGGGCGCCAGGGCGACCCCGGCACCTCCCGCTTTTATCTGTCCCTGGAGGACGACCTGCTGCGCATCTTCGGGGCCGACCGCATCAAAAACCTCATGGGCGCCATGGGCATGGGCGACGGTGAGCCCATCGAACACCGCATGGTGAGTAACGCCATCGAAAAGGCCCAGAAGCGGGTGGAGGCCCACAACTTCGACATCCGCAAACACCTCCTGGAATACGACAACGTCATGAACCAGCAGCGGGAGGTGATCTACTCCCAGCGCCGCCAGATTCTGGCCGGCGAAAACCTGGAAGAGGACCTGCTGGAGATGGCCCAGGAGTTGCTGGACGACCTGGTGGCCGAATACATCGGCGACAAAGTGGAGGAGGAGTGGGACCTCCAGGCCCTGGAGGACGCCTTCCGACGCCAGTTCGGCTTCCGGGTGAACCTGGACGAGGCCCTGAACGGCGACTTGGCGGAATACCTCAGCGAACAGGTGAGGGAGCGCTTCGCCGCCCGCCGGGAGGAGATCGGCCCGGAGTTTTTCGCCCACCTGCAGCAGATGGTGAGCCTGCAGATCGTGGACAACCACTGGAAGGAGCACCTCCTCTCCATGGACCATTTGCGGGACGGAATCGGTCTCAGGGGCTATGCCCAGAAGGACCCGCTCAGGGAATACCAACTGGAGGGCTACGACATGTTCATGAACCTGGTGCACCGCATCAAGGCGGACACGGTGAGCGCCATGTTCCACCTCCAGGTGCGGCCCCACCAGGAGCCCCCGGCCGAGGCCCGGCCCGCCTCCCAGCCCATGTTTTTCAGCCACGGGGACGGCGCCCCGGCCCAGCCGGCCCAGCCCCAGACGGGGAAGGTGGGCCGCAACTCCCCCTGCCCCTGCGGCAGCGGCAAGAAATACAAGAAGTGCTGCGGCAAGTGAGGCAGGGGCAGCGCTCCCGCAGTTCAACCAGAAAATACCGCGCGGTTTCGGCGGAAAAGAATTGCCGGCCAACCTGGTTCTCCAGCTCCTGCTCCGAAAAGTTTTTTGTAGGGTGCGCACTGCGCACCGTAAGGATGCTTAACTTTTCATAATTTATGGGTGGGCCCCAGGCTCATGAGCGACTGTCTTGAAATGCTCATGGCCCCGACAGGTCCACCCCCGAGGATGAAAACCCTGCCGTAGGGGTGGGTTTCAAACCCGCCCCTACAGAACGAGGTCGGCGGCCGCAAGCCGCCCTATGATAGGGATTTTCACGGTAAAAGATGTTCCGTAGGGTGCGCACCGCGCACCATCTTCGGACCGGCGCCGTGCCATGACGCAAGTCGATCTTCTCAAGGACCAACCGCAGCTCTACCAGGCCGCCCCCAGGGAAGTGGCCTTCGTGGAGGTGCCGCCGCTGCACTTCCTCATGGCCGACGGCGTGGGCGACCCCGACCTGGCGCCGGAGTTCCGGGAGACGGTGGAGGCTCTGTTCAAAGCCTCCTATACCCTGAAATTCATGGTTAAGAAAAGGCAGGGGGTGGATTACCGCGTCCTGCCTCTGGAAGGGCTCTGGGCCATGGCCGACGGCGGCCCCTTCGACCCCGCGGCCCGGGACCGCTGGCGCTGGACTCTGATGGTCCGCCAGCCCGACTTGGTGGACGCGGGGATGGTGTCCCAGGCCTTAAAAGAGGCGCAGCGAAAGAAAAAGCTCCCGTCCCTGGAGGGGGTGCGCTTCGCCCGCTTCGCCGAAGGCCTGTCGGCCCAGGTGCTGCACGTGGGGCCCTACGGCGACGAAGCCGCCACCATGGAGCGGCTGCACCGCGCCATCAAGGAGAAGGGCTATCATTTCGCCGGCCTGCACCATGAGATTTACCTCAACGACCCGCGGCGGACCGCGCCGGCCAACCTCAAGACCATCATCCGACAACCCGTCACCCTGGAGGCCATGAAATGATAGTGCCGGGATTCCAGGCCGCAGGTGCGGCCGCCGGCATCAAGAAGCAGGGGGGCCTGGACCTGGCCCTCATCGTCGCCGAGGCCCCGGCCGCGGCCGCGGGAGTCTTCACCAGCAACCGGGTGAAAGCCGCCCCGGTGCTGTTGAGCCGCGAGCGTCTGCGGAGCGGCCGGCTCCAGGCCATCCTGGTGAACAGCGGCAACGCCAACGCCTGCACCGGCCCCGAGGGGATGGAGGCGGCCCGGGAGACCACCCGCCAGGCCGCGGAACTCCTGGCCCTGCCCGAGGCCCTGGTGGTTCCCGCCTCCACCGGGGTCATCGGGCAGCCCCTTCCGGTGGCCCGCTTCCGGGAGGCCCTGCCGGACCTGGTGGCCCGGCTGGACCCCGAGGGTCTCACCGAAGTGGCCCGGGCCATAATGACCACCGACACCCGCCCCAAAACCACGCACCTGACGGACCGGGTGGCGGGTCGGCCCGTCACCGTGGCCGGAGTGGCCAAGGGCGCGGGCATGATCCACCCCGACATGGCCACCATGCTGGCCTTCGTCTTCACGGACCTCAAGATCGCCCCGAAGCTGCTGCGCCGCTGCCTCAAGGATGCGGTGGGGCGCACCTTCAACCGCATCAGCATTGACGGCGACACCTCCACCAACGACACCGTGCTGGTGCTGGCCAGCGGCCGGGCCGGGAACACCCTGCTGAAGGAGGACAGCCACGCGGTGGAGCCCTTCCGCCGCCTGCTCACCCAGGTCCTGGAAGACCTGGCCACCCAGGTGGTGGCCGACGGCGAGGGCGTGACCCGGGTTTACCGGGTGGAGGTGCGGGGCGCCGCCACCCCCGGGGAGGCCCGCCGGGCTGCGGCCACGGTGGCCACCTCGCCCTTGGTGAAGACGGCCATGCGGGGCGCGGACGTCAACTGGGGGCGCATCCTGGCGGCCCTGGGGCGCTCCGGGGCCCGCTTCGATCCGGCCCGGGTGGAGGTGGCCATCGGCGGCCGGCAAATCGTCCGGGCCGGCCAGGGTCTGGGGGAGGCCGCCGAAGCCCAGGCCCGGGAGGCCATCCTGGCGGGCCCCTTCACCGTGGCCATCGACCTCCATCGGGGCGACGCGGCCGACCATTACCTCACCGGGGACCTCACTGAGGACTATATCCGCATCAACGCCAGTTATCGGAGTTGAGCTGTCGACAGAATTTTTGGTAAAGAGTCCATCAAGATCCTCCGGTACATTTTTCCTTGAATTTTTTCTGAAAAGGGAAAAAGATGGCATTGCCTGGCAGGGACCTCTCCGCCCGGCAGAGGCGACTCCGGAGGCAGGGCCGCCGGCTGTGGGAAGCCCGATTGCCGCCGCACTCCCTCCTTCCCGCCCGCCGTCACTCCCATGGCCGGCAGATTCCCCGGAGGGCGTCAACCAGGGAGGCGCACCCCTCCCTCGATGAACGGATAATCGCAAAGGAGGTCTTTATGAAAGGAAGAGTATGGTGGTTGGCAGGTCTGCTCGGAGTCTTGGGATTGCTTTTGCCCCCGGCGGGCTGCGCGGAGAAGAAAACCGTCAAGATGGGCACGGTGCTCAGGCTCTCCATCGGCGCCGAACACGGCATCCCCGCCAAGCGCGGGGTGCTGATGGCGGTGGAGGAGATCAACAAAGCCGGCGGCATCAACGGCGTGCCCGTGCAGTTGGTGGTGGAAGACGAGAAGGACTCCCCCACCACCGGCGTCAACGCGGTGCAGAAGCTCATCAATGTGGACAAGGTCATCGCCATGGTGGGGCCCATGACCTCGGGGGCGTCCTCGGCCGCGGCCAAGACCGCGGAGGATGCCAAGGTGGTGCTGGTCACCCCCACCGCCACCACCCCCAAGCTGAGCGGCATCGGCCAGTACATCTACCGGGCCTGCTCCCGCATCGACCACCAGTCCCAGGCCATGACCCTCTATATTGCCGAGAAGCTCAAGCCCAAGACCGTGGCCATCCTCTACAGCAACGAACCCTACGGCAAGGGCTGCGCCGAGGCCTTCGGCAAGGACTTTGCCAAGCTGGGCATCGAAGTGGTGGCCCAGGAGGCCTTCAACCGGGGCTCCCGGGATTTCAAAAGTGAGCTCACCAAGATCAAGGAAAAGAACCCCGATCTGCTCTTCATCCCCGGCTACACCCCGGAGACCGCCCCCGCCGCGGCCCAGGCCCGGCAGTTGGGGTTGAACCAGAAGATCATCGGCGTCTACGGCGACATGGACCCGGAATACGCCAAGCTGGCCGGCGCGGCGGCGGAAGGCCACCTCATTAACGGCGAGTATGACGAGGACTACGACACCCCCAGAAACAAGAAATTCCGGGAAGCTTACTACGCCCAGGCCAAGGAGGCCAAGGAGCCCGTGAACATCATGTTCGCGGCCCTGAGCTATGACGCCGCCTCCATGATCCTGGAAGGCATGAAGAAAAACGGCCCCACCAGCGCCGGCGTCAAAAAATTCCTGGATGAGATGAAGGACTTCGACGGGGTGACCGGCAAACTCTCCTTCAACGACCAGCACGACATAGTGCGCAGCGGCGTCAAAGGCGGGGTCTACCTCTTCGAAATCAAGGACGGCAAGTACGTCAAGGTGCAGCAATAACTGCTTTGCTTTGGAATGAAATAAATAATCCTGCAACTGCTTGATATCACTCATAGGGGCGGGTTTTCAACCCGCCCCTGCGGCTGGGTTTTCCTCCCCTGAACAACTAACCCCGCCAGATGCTGCTCCAAGCCAAAGATCTCCGGGAGCCGGGCTCAGTCAGGGCGTGCACCTGCTGCTGCAAAGCGAGTGAGAGGTGAAAAGTTCGCCGGGCGCACCCGGCAAGGCCATGGCGCCGGAGAGGGGGAGGGGAGAGACGAACTTACCGGGATGGGGAAGTGAGGGGAGAGGACAGAGCCGGCCGCCCATGCCCCCTCCCGCGCCCCCACCTCAGACCTTCTCCACCAGGTAAACCTTGTGGTTGATGAGGTTCAGGCTGTGGATGGAGGCTTTGATGGTCTTTTGCTCCCCGAAGATGTTGACCACCCGGAGGAGGTCCCCTTCGGGGACGATGGTGTCCACGTCGGCCAGGAAGAGCTCTTCCTGGCCGTTTTTCAGCAGATAGGCCGCGGCTTCACACATGGCTGAGAATCTCCTTTAGACGTTCGCTGACGATTTTTTCCACCAGGTGGGGGAGGGGCTCGGGGGACAGGCCCACGATCTCCACCCTTTCCTGGGTTAAGGGCAACAGCAGTTTGGGGGCCGGGGCCGAGGCGATGGCCTGAGCCATGCGGGGCGTGAGCTCACCCATCATGGCGTTGGCCAGGATGATGGAGAGCGGCCCCAGAATGACGTCCGCGGTGGGCACGGTGGTGACGATGGCGTTTTCGCCGCTGGCCCCCCGGTTGGCCCGGGCCTTCATCATCTGGGCGGTGGCCACCGCGTTGGTGCCCAGGGCGACGACCTCGTGCTCCTCCCGGTAAACCTCTTTCAGGCGCTTGATGAGGGCCGCGCCGATGCCGCCCCCTTGGCCGTCGATGACGCAGATGCGCAGCCGTTTCATAATCATTCCTGTCCGAATTTCCGCTTGAGCTGCTTGAAGACGTAGGGCGGCACCATGCCTTCGATGTTGCCGCCGTGCACCGCGGCCTCCTTCAGGATGCTGGAGCTCAAAAAGACCCAGGGTAGGCCGGTCATGAGGAAGACGGTTTCGATCTCCGGCTCCAGACGGCGATTCATCATGTTCATCTGGAACTCGTATTCGAAATCGGTGACGGCCCGGAGGCCCCGGAGCACGATGCGGGCGTTCACGCTGCGCACATAGTCCACCAGCAGGCCCTGGAAGGAGTCGATTTTCACCCGGGGCTTGTCCCCCACCGCCACCCGGATCATTTCCAGGCGCTCCTCCACAGTGAACAGCGACTGTTTGGCGGGATTTTTGGCCACCGCCACGATGATGGTGTCGAAGATGCGGAGGCCCCGCTGAATCAGGTCCAGGTGGCCGTTGGTGATGGGGTCGAAGGACCCCGGATAGACGGCTAGCTTGGTCATGAGCTTGCACCGCTCCTAGTTGTCATTTTCCCGGCTCCTGTAAAAGGCCACCTGGGTGTCGCCGTAGCGCCTGGTTTCCACCAGGGAGAGGGCTCCGGGGAGGACCGGCGCCTCCTCCCGGCTGCTCATTTCGGCTGCCACCCAGGCGCCGGGCGCCAGCACGCCAGCGGTGACCAACGCCTGGAGGGCGGGGGCCAACAGGCCCTGGTCGTAGGGCGGGTCCAGGAAGACCAAGCCGAAGCGCTCCCGCCCCCGGGACAGCTTTTTCAGGGCCGTCCGGACCGGCAACGCCAGCACCCGGGCCTGGGAGCGCACCGCCAACTCCTCCAGATTGCGGCGCAAGGCCGCCAGGGCGGCCGGGTGATCCTCCACGAAGACCGCTTCCTGCGCCCCCCGGCTCAGGGCCTCCAGACCCAGGGCGCCGGTGCCGGCGAAGAGGTCCAGCACCCGGACCCCGGCCACGGCCTCGCCCAGGATGTTGAAGATGGCCTCCCTCACCTTGGCGCCGGTGGGGCGGGTGCGGCCCTTCACCGGAGCCAGGCGCCGGCCCTTGAGATGCCCGGCAATGATGCGCACGGCCCCGGCCCCCCGGGCGGCGTCAGATGTGCAGCGGCGGGCGAGTCCTCACGGCAGGATGCGCTTCGCTTTCCCGCCCTACCTATCTGCTCACCGCTCACTACAAATAATCCCGGATCAATATTTCCGCAATCTGCACCGCGTTGGTGGCCGCGCCTTTGCGGATGTTGTCGGCCACCACCCAGAGGTTGAGGCCGTTTTTGATGCTGAAGTCCTCCCGGATGCGGCCCACCAGGGTGAGGTCCTGGCCCGCGGCGTCCAGGGGCATGGGATATTCGTTCTTGGCCGGATTGTCCACCACCTTGACGCCGGGGGCCCGGGCCAGGATCCGGCGGGCCTCCTCGGGGGTGAGTTTGCGCTCCGTCTCCAGGTTCACCGCCTCGGAGTGGCCGTAAAAGACCGGCACCCGGACGGTGGTGGCCGTCACTTCGATGGATTCGTCCCCCATGATCTTCTTGGTTTCCAGCACCATCTTCATCTCTTCCCTGGTGTAGCCGTTCTCCAGAAAGACGTCGATATGGGGGAAACAGTTGAAGGCGATGCGGTGGTGGTAAACCTTCTTTTCAATGCTCTGGCAGGCGAACAGGGCCCGCACCTGCTGGGACAGTTCCTCCACTGCCTTCTGGCCGGTGCCGGACACCGCCTGGTAGGTGGAGACCACCACCCGTTTGATGCGGGCCGCGTCATGTATGGGCTTCAGCACCACCACCATCTGGATGGTGGAGCAGTTGGGGTTGGCGATGATGCCTTTTTTCTGATAATCGGCGATGTCGCCGGGATTGACCTCGGGCACCACCAGGGGCACGTCCGGGTCCATGCGCCAGGCGCTGGAATTGTCGATGACCACGGCCCCGGCGGCCGCGGCGTGGGGGGCGTAGTCTTTGCTGGCGCCGCCGCCGGCTGAAAAGAGGGCCAGGTCCACCCCCTGGAACGAATCGGGGCCCAGGACCTCCACGGGCAGCTCTTTGCCCCGGAAGGGGACGGTGAGCCCCAGCGACCTCTCCGAGGCCAGGGGGATGAGGCGCCGCACCGGGAAGCGGCGCTCCTCCAGACACTGCAACATCTGCCGACCCACCGCGCCGGTGGCCCCCGCCACTGCTACCGTAAACTCCCTGGCCATGCTCTTGCTCCTTCGTGGTTGTTGGGTGGGGTAAGGGGCCAAGGGTCACAGCCCCTTGCCCCCTCCCCCAATCCCTTATCTGGGGGGGCTGGGAGGGGAGTTTGAGGGGAGGGCGGGGGGCCTTCGGTCT
>VGSQ01000020.1 GCA_016874975.1 Deltaproteobacteria bacterium | reverse complement strand
TCGCCGTTTTTGGGCGCGCCAATCTTTCCATCGGTTACTTAATGCCTGTGCATCAACTAACACTATTACCCGAAACGAACTTATGGCCCCGAAAACTGCTGAGCAGAGTCAATAGGCCATAGAGAAAATACTGTTTCCCATCGACTTTACGGAAAAAATCGACACCTTGCTGCCCCTGGTGACCACCTTTGTGGAAAAATTCGACGCCACCCTGCACGTTATCTTTGTGGCGCAAGATTTAGGCGATTTTACGGCCTTTCACGTCCCCCACGGCAATATCAAGCAATTTCAGGGGGAGGTGCTGCAATCGGCCCAACAGAAGATGGCGGGGGTTGCCCGGGAGATGCTTCAGGGCTTTGCCAAACTCAAAACGCACGTCTGCCTGGGGTCTCCGGCAGACAAGATTGTGGAATACGCCAGGAGTGAGGCCATCGATCTGATCATCATGGGCACCCACGGCCGCAAAGGCCTGGAGCGCACCATTTTCGGCAGCGTCTGCGACAAAGTGGTCCGCAACGCCCCCTGTCCCGTGCTCACCGCCAACCCCGCCACGCTGTAACCAGCTGCTGGGGCTTTTGCTGTGGGGGAGGGGTCACGGCCCCCCTGCCCCCTGCTCCACACCCCCTCCCCCGATTCCGGAGCGCTGCCCCGGCTTTTGCCTGAAAGCCGGCTTCCTGGGAAAGCTCTCGGCTCCCTTGGTCACAGGCTCAGGAGGGTGAACCCCGTCTGCGGATCCCGGCGGCGGACGGCGTCGCTCCCGATGATCTCCAGGATAATGACCTCTCCCACCAGCCAGACCTCCACACCGGCTCGGGCGCAGCCCACCGCGGCCCCCCCTTCCCGGCCGGCGGCGGCGTGCAGGTGGAGGACCGGGCGGCCGGCCTCATCAGGGAAGAGGGTGCCCACCCCGGCCACTTCCTGAATGCCGGCCAGGATATGCACCAACGGGATCACGGCGTCCCGGCGGGAAGCGTCCGGGCCCACCACCATGCGGCTGCCGTCCTGGGCGCCGCCCACATAGATGACCATGGCCGCGGCCACGCCCTGGTCCGCGGCGAACGCCTCGATGACCTCGGGCAAGCGTTCGCCCCCCTCCAGGCGCAATACGAAAACACGGCCGATGCGGCCTTCGCGGTATTGCATCTCAGTCTCCTCCTGCTGCCAAGGTTCGGCGGGGGCGGGACCCCCGGGCGGGACCCCCGGGCGGGCCGCCGGCCCCCGCCGCGGCCGGCAATATGATAATCCTATGAAATATTCATGAGTTCCGTGCGAAGTCCGAGCTTGACAACCGGGCCGACAACGCTTATTGTATAACCATACGTCAAAAATCCCAAAAATCTTCTCCTGGGCGCTCGGAATCAGAAAGAGCATCTCAACTCGCCGGTCGGGTGAGAGTCTTGCCCGACCTCTCAGGGGCCGGCCGGCTGAGTTCGGCAGCCGCCTGGTTCGGGATAAAAGGAAAGGGAAAGGAGGGATGGTCGATGTGCTGCCACAGCAAGGACAAGCATGAGCATGAGCACACCCATGAAGCGGTGCAACACACCCATGACGGCCACGAGCATCATCACGAGGCCACGGTGCACACCCACGAGCACACGCACAACGACGGGCATCACCACCACGGGCACACCTGCTGCCATTAACGGAAAGCCGCGAGTCAGCGAGAGCATCAAGCCACGAAGGCCTCATCCGGCGCGAAGACCGGGGAACAAGCGTTCGTGGCTTTCCTTTTTTCCGAGGCGGGGCCGCCCTCCGGCGGAGGGGGGAGCGCGGCTGCCGGCCCCATCTTGCCGGGAGGTTTTCTTTGCTTGACTTATCCTGCCGCTTCGTTTATACATCTTCGCAATCGCGGGGTTGAAGCTCCGTAAGTTCGAAAACAGCTTAAGTTTTCGCAAAAAGCCATGAAGGCTTGGGCGCTTGAAAGCGCCGGGTCTTGTGGCTTTTTTTGTGGCCGGGTTTCCGGGACACCCGGCAGTTGTCGAAAGGCTGAGAATGCATATCTCCGAAGGGGTGCTCAGTCCCGCGGTGTTGGCGGGGGGGGCCGCGCTGGCGGTGGTGGGAACGGCCATCGGCTTGAAAAAAATGGATAATGCAGCCATCCCCCGGGTGGCCCTGCTGTCCGCGGCTTTCTTCGTGGCTTCCCTCATCCACGTGCCGGTGGGGCCGGTGGGCCTGCACCTGGTGCTCAACGGCCTCATGGGCCTGTTGGTGGGTTGGCCGGCCGTGCCCGCCATTCTCATCGCCCTGCTGCTCCAGGCCCTGCTCTTTCAGTTCGGCGGGCTGACGGTCCTGGGGGTGAACACCGTGGTCATGGCGGCGCCCGCGGTTATCTGTTTCTGGCTCTTCCGGCCCCTGCTGCGCCGGCCGGGCGCCCCGGCGGCGGTGGGCGCCTTCGCCTGCGGGGCCGTCGCCATCCTGCTGAGCGGCCTGCTGGTGGCCGCGGCGTTGCTCACCACCGGGCAGGCATTCCTCCAGGTGGCCCGACTGGTGGTGCTGGCCCATATCCCGGTGATGCTGGTGGAAGGGGTGATCACCCTGTTTATCTTCTTCTTTCTCCAAAAGGTGCGCCCCGAAATGCTGGAGGGAATTTATGCGTAGCACCTCGTTTTGCTTGAGGAAAATGCCGGCGCTCCACTGGGGCCCCCTGGTCTGTGCGGTTCTGGGTCTGCTGGCGGCTGCGTCCCCCGCCCTGGCCCACCGGCTGGTGGTGTTCGCCTACGCGGAGGGCCGGACCATCCATACCGAAAGCAAGTTTGTGCCCGACACGCCGGTGCGAGGCGGCCAGGTGCAGGTCCTGGACCGGCAGACGGGCGCGGTGTTGCTGACCGGGACGACGGACGAACAGGGGAAATTTTCCTTCACCATCCCGGACGAGGCCGCGGCCCGGAAGATGGACCTGAGAATTGTGGTGGAGGCCGGTATGGGGCACCAGGGCGAGTGGCTGCTCAAGGCCGAACGGTATCTGCCTGGCCTCAAACCGGCCGGGGCCGCCCCCCCGCCGGCGGCGCCGTCGGCCGCGGAGCCCCCCGGCGCCAAGGCCGCCACCCTGGACCAGAAGATGCTGGAGGAGGCGCTGACCAGAATCCTGGAGCGCCAACTCACGCCCATGCGAGAGATGCTGGCCGAGATGAGCGTCCGCCGCACTTCGCTCCCTGACATCATCGGCGGCCTGGGTTATATCATGGGCATCTTCGGCCTGTGGGCCTATTTCCAGAGCCGGGGGAAGAAGAATCCTTGAGCGCCATCCATGATTCTCTGGTTCCCAAGCTCCCGCTTGGGAACCGGCTTGCCCGCCAAGCTCTGCTTGGCCGGAGGACCGCTCCCTGAGGCTGGGCCAAGACTGAGGGGCAAAAAGCATCCAAGCAGAGCTTGGGGGGAAATTTACGTTCCCAAGCAGGAGCTTGGGAACGAGATGATATGTCCGGAGCCGAGGGAAAAAATCCTTGAGCGCCATCCAGGAGCCGTTTTCCGAAGGGACCTCCCTGATGCACCGCCTGGACCCCCGGGTCCGGCTGGTGGCGGCCGCGCTCTTCGCGGTGCTGACGGCCGCGGTCCAGACCTATGCCGCGGCGCTGGCGGCGCTGGCCCTGGCCCTGGTCTGCCTGGCCCTGGCCCGGCTGCCTATGCGCAAGGTTCTGGCCCGGCTGCTGGTGGTGAACAGCTTCATCATCTTTCTCTGGCTGGTCCTGCCTTTCACCTATCCCGGGGACGTGGTCTGGCGCTGGGGTCCCCTGGCCGTCACCCGGGAAGGGCTGCTCATCACCGGCCTGATCACCGTAAAGTCCAACGCCATCATCATCGGGCTCATCGCCCTGGCGGCCACCATGCCCGTCACCACCCTGGGCCAGGCCCTGCAGCGCCTGCGCCTTCCGGAGAAGCTGTGTCATCTGCTGCTGTTCACCTACCGCTACCTGTACGTCATTGAGCAGGAATACCGCCGCCTGGTGCAGGCCATGAAGATCCGGGGCTTCCGGCCGGGCACCAATCTCCATACCTACCGCACCTACGCCAACCTGGCGGCCATGCTGCTGGTGCGCAGCTACGACCGGGCCGACCGGGTTTATCAGGCCATGCTCTGCCGGGGTTTTCACGGGACCTTTTACAGTCTGGGGACCCTTTCCTGGCAGCGCCGGGACGGCCTCTTCGGGGTCGCGGCCGGACTGGCTCTGTTGATGCTGGGTTACGTGGAGTGGGGCCTGCCCCGGCCCCGATGAGGTGAGCATGCCCGAGGCGCTGATCGAATTGCGGAATATCACCTTTGCCTACCCCGGCGCGGCCCGTCCCGTCTTTGAGGGGTTTAACTTCCGGCTGGAGCCGGGCCAGCATATGGGCCTCATCGGCCCCAACGGCTGCGGCAAGACCACCCTGCTGCACCTCATCATTGGGCTGCTGCGGCCCCAGGCGGGGACCATCAGCGTCTTCGGGCGGGAAGTCAGCCGGGACAAGGATTTTACGGCGGTGCGGCAAGAAGTGGGGCTCCTGTTCCAGAACGCCGACGACCAGCTTTTCTGCCCCACCGTGCTGGAGGACGTGGCCTTCGGACCTCTGAACCAGGGGAAGCCGCCGGCGGAGGCGGTGGCCATCGCCCGGGAAACCCTGGCCCGGCTGGGGCTGGAGGGCTTTGACGACCGGGTGACTTATAAACTCTCCGGCGGGGAAAAGAAGCTGGTCTCCCTGGCCGCGGTGCTGGCCATGCAGCCGCGCCTGCTCCTGCTGGACGAACCCACCGCCGGGTTGGATGAGGACACCAAGCTCCGCCTCATCCATATTCTCCAGGGTCTGGAGATCTCCTACATGATTGTCTCCCACGAGCATGATTTCCTGAACCACACCGTCAAGGAATGCTGCCATGTGCACCTGACGTGCTGCCGCTCAACCAAGGAAGGGAAAGGGGGAAAAAGTGATGGCTAAACTGTCCGCAGTCGTGACGGCGCTGCTTCTGGCGCCGCTGCTGGGGGTCCTGCCGCCGGGGTGGGTGGGAAAGGCCGGCGCCGCCGGCGAGGACAAACCCCCCGCCGCAAGCCCGGCCCAGGAGGCCGGAGCCCAGGAAGCAGGCAAACAAGAGGCAGCCAAGGAAGACGAGTGTCCGGCCACCTTCGGGCCCATCATCACGGACACCGCCGTTCCCATCGATAAGGGAAAATTCGCCGTGCAGTCCACCTTCAGCCTCAGCTTCGTCAACCATGCCCTCAACAAAAATTGGCGGCGGGTGTCCGCGGGCGGCAATTTCGGCTCCTTCGGCATGGACTGGAAGCTTACCTACGGCCTCTGGAACAACCTGGAGGTCTTCGTGGTGGTCCCCTTCGTCCACAATTGGGCCGGCAGCGTGGATGAGCCGGGGCCCCGGGGAGAGCGCTCCGCCGGCTTCAGCGGCCTGGGCGATGTGAACCTGACCTTCAAATATCGCCTGGTGGAAGAGACCCAGACCCGGCCCACGGTGACGGCCCTGTTCGCCACCGACTTCCCCTCCGGCCACTTCCGGCGCCTCAATCCGGGCCGCCTGGGAGTGGACCAGATCGGCGGCGGGGCTTACGTCTTCACCACCGGCCTCAATGTCTCCAAGTATGTGAAGCCCTTCATCTTTTACGGCAACCTGTGGTACTCCATGCCCACCGCCTATACCTTTGACGGCGTGCGCCAGTATCCCCGGGATTTCGTCACCGTGAACCTGGCCGCGGAGTATCCCTTCCCCGGCAACAAGAAATGGGTGGCGCTGCTGGAGGTCACCAGTTTCTGGGACGCGGGGCGCCTGTTCGGCCATAAATCCAATGTGCCGCCGGGGGCGTTGGTCTCCATCCTGCCGGGCATCGAATACGTGCCCACGGAAAAATTCTCCCTGGCCCTGGGGGTGAATGTCGATCTCTTCGGGAAAAACGCCGACGCCGCGGTGACGCCGGTGCTGTCCATGGTGTATTGTTTCTGATGAATCCAGGGCCGCTTCATAAGACAGGCAAAGGCGTCTGCTCCCCTGCCGGGAGGCGCGATTTACCCCCGCCGGGGGGAGAAGGTGAGCTCATAGGGGGTGCCATGCACGCCGATGGCGGCGGCCATGGGCCGCCCTGGGACGGCAATGTGCCGACTTTTTGCCGCAAGGTGAAATTTCCCCGGCGCCGCCCCGGTTCGCCGGGAAGCCATAACCACTCGCATTCAAACATCATAGGAGGAATGTCATGCGTTCTGCTCGACTGTCGGCTCTCTGCCTGCTGTTGGTCTTCACCCTGGCCGCCCCGGCCTGGGCTCATTTCGGCCTCCTGCTCCCCGATAAAGCCATGGTGATGCAAGGCGACGCCCCCGATTTGGAACTCACCCTGGCTTTCTGCCATCCCTTTGAGCAGAAGGGCATGGTCATGGCCAAGCCTCAAAAATTCGGCGTGGTGGCCGGCAAAGAGAAGATCGATCTCCTGACCACCCTCCAGGAGGCCAAGGTCCTGGACCAGCCTGCCTGGAAGACCACCTATGCCTTGAAGAAACCGGGCATTTACGCCTTCTACTTCGACCCCCAGCCCTATTGGGAGGAGGCGGAAAACAAGTTCATCATCCACCAGACCAAGACCTATGTGGCCGCCTTCGGCGCGGAAGAGGGCTGGGACCGGGAAGTGGGGCTCAAGGCGGAGATCGTCCCCCTGACCCGGCCCTTCGGCCTCTATGCCGGCAACGTCTTCCAGGGCGTGGTGAAATTCAAGGGAAAACCCCTGGCCGGCGCGGACGTGGAGGTGGAATTCTGGAATGCGGATAAAAAGGTGGCCGCGCCCAACGACTATTTTGTGGCCCAGGTGGTGAAGACCGACAAAAACGGCGTCTTCACCTTCGCCGCGCCCCAGGCCGGCTGGTGGGGCTTCGCCGCCCTGGCCGAAGAAAAACAGGCCATAGCCGGCAAGGACGGCAAGAAAAAGGACGCGGAATACGGCGCGGTGCTCTGGGTGCAGTTCAGTGACTGGCCGGGGAAGTGAAGGGCCGGGGGACTGGTGGCTCCCCCTGCCCCACCACAAACTTCTCCCAGGAAGGTGGAACATGATTTTCCACAGGCGAGGCATACCGGCAGGGGCGGCGGTGCTGCTCCTGGGCTTGACGCTGCTGTGGGCGGCGTCCCCCGCCCGGGCGGCAGAGGTGATCACCGAGAAGGACGCGGGGCGCACCTTCCCGTTCAAGATGGGAGCGCAGTTCAAGGTGGACGCGCCCCATCCCGGGGACGTTTTTGTGCTCAAAAAACCGGCCTTCGATCCGAAGATCCTCAAGCTCACGGGCCGGCAGGACCCCCCCACCCCCGGGCAGCCGGGGCGGGTGATCTTCACCTTTACCGTGGTGGGAGCCGGACAGACCACTCTCCGGGTCACCTATTTCAACCCCGACGATAAAGAGGCGCCCCCGGTGGAGGTCCTGCGGGTGACCGTCAAGGCCGGCCGCTGATGCCGGGAGGGCCGCCTTTCCCTTGACAGCAGGCGCCGCCCCGCTTTATAAGGGGAAAAGGAGGCAGCATGGCGGCTCCCCCGGTCATCTATCTGCTGGACCTGAGCTCCTACATCTACCGGGCGTTCCACGCCATCCGGGGGCTCAGCACCTCCCAGGGGTTCCCCACCAACGCGGTGTTCGGGGTGACCAGCATGCTCCTCAAGGTGCTCAAGGAGCGCCAGCCCCACTACCTGGCCCTGGCCCTGGACTCCAGGGGCCCCACCTTCCGGCACCGGCGCTATCCCGACTACAAGGCCCACCGCCCGCCCATGCCCGAGGAGCTGGCGGTGCAGCTCCCCTATATCCGGCAGGTCATCGAGGGCCTGGGCCTGCCCACCCTGGAGGCCCCGGGCTACGAGGCCGACGACCTCATCTGCACCCTCACCCGGCGGGCCCGGGAGGCCGGCTTCCGGGTGGAGATCATCTCCGGCGACAAGGACCTGCTGCCCCTGGTGGGGGAGGGGGTCACCATGTGGGACCCCATGAAGGAGGTGCGCTACGATGAGGCCGCGGTGCGGGAGAAGTTCGGGGTGAGTCCGGCGGAGCTGGTGGAGGTGCGGGCCCTGGCCGGGGACCCCGGCGACAACATCCCCGGCGTGCCGGGCATCGGCGAGAAGACGGCCCTCAAACTCATCGCCCGGTACCACAGTTTGGAAAATCTTCTGGCCGCGCAAAAAAATCTTAAAGAAAAAAGCCTGCGGGAACGATTGGGGAAACATGAGGCGGAGGCCCGGCTGAGCCGGGAGCTGGTGCTGCTGGACGATCAGGCGCCGCTGCCGGCGCCCCTGGAGGAGCTGCAGCCCGGCGCCCCGGACCGGGAGGCCCTGCGGCGGCTTTTTGTGGAACTGGAGTTCAGCAAATTCAACAAAGAGCTGGGGGTGGAGGCCGGGCCCGGGGCGCCGGTGGCCGTGGCGCAGACGGATGAGGAGCTTAAGGCTTTGGCCGGGGCGGTGGGTCGGGCGGGGGAGGCGGCGGTCTTTTTCCTCACCGGCGAGCAGCACCCGGTGCTGGCCCCGGTGCACGGGCTGGCGCTGGCCTGGGGGGAAGAGGAGGCGGCCTACGCGCCGCTGCAGGGCCAAGCCGGAGAGCAGGCCTGGGCCCGCCTGGCCCCGGTGCTGGCCGACCCCGGGGTGAAGAAGCTGGGTGCCGACCTGAAGGCCGCCCTGCTGGCTGCAGGGCGGTTCGGCGGGGAGTTGGGGGGGCTTGCCGGGGACATCCTGGTGGCGTCATATCTCCTCAACCCGGCCCGCTACGAGCAGACCCTGGAAAACGTGGCCCTCCATTACCTGGGGGTGAATCTCCCCGGCCCCCGGGAATTGACGGGCCGGCCGGGCGCGGCGGCGGAGCTCCCGGTGGAGTTGCAGGCCCGCTATGCCGGAGAGCGGGCCCAGGCGGTGCGGCGGCTGTGGCCTCAGCTTCAGGCTGAGCTGGTCCGCGAGGGGCTGTGGGATCTGTACGCGGACCTGGAACTGCCCCTGGTGGGGGTGCTGGCCCGCATGGAGGCCCGGGGCATCGCCGTGGACCGGGACTTCCTGACCCGCTTCGGGGCGGAGCTGGACGCGGAGATGAACCGCCTGGAGCAGGAGATTCACGAGCTGGCCGGGGAGTCCTTTCTCATCAACTCCCCCCAGCAATTGGGGCGCATTCTCTTTGACAAGCTGGGGCTGGCGCCGCAGAAGAAGACCAAGGGCAGGACGGCCTACTCCACCGACAGCGAGGTGCTGCAAAGTCTGGCGGAGGAGGCCCCCATCGCCGCCAAGGTGCTGGCCTACCGGAGCATGGGCAAGCTGAAGGCCACCTATGTGGACGCCCTGCTGAAGCTGGTGGATCCGGCCACCGGGCGGGTGCACACCACCTTTGTGCAGTCCGCCGCGGCCACCGGGCGGCTGTCCAGTAGGGACCCCAACCTGCAGAACATCCCGGTCCGGGGGGATTTGGGGGGCCAGCTTCGCCAGGCCTTCGTGGCGCCGCCGGGGCAGGTGCTCCTCACCGGGGACTACTCGCAGATGGAGCTCAGGCTGCTGGCTCACTTCTCCGAGGATCCGGCGCTGCTCCAGGCCTTCGCCGACGGGGTGGACATCCACCGGCAGACCGCGGCCGCGGTCTTTCGCATCCACCCGGAGTTGGTGTCCGCGGAGATGCGCCGCCAGGCCAAGGTCATCAACTTCGGCATCATCTACGGCATGAGCGCCTTCGGGCTGGCCAAGCAGTTGGGGGTGGGGCAGCGTCTGGCCCAGGAGTTCATCCAGCGCTACTTTGAGCGGCACCCCCGGGTCAAGGCGTACCTGGAGGAGACGCTGGAACAGGCCCGGCGGCGGGGGTGGGTCACCACCCTCATGGGGCGGCGGCGGCAGACCCCCCAGCTCACCAGCGGCAACCGGGTGGTGCGCCAGGAAGCGGAGCGCAGCGCCATCAACACGCCGCTCCAGGGCTCGGCCGCGGACATCATCAAAAAGGCCATGCTGGAGGTGGAGGGGAGACTGGACCAGGCCGGGTTGTCGGGCCGGATGCTTCTGCAGATCCACGACGAATTGCTTTTCGAAATTCCAGCAGAAGAGCTGGAAAAAACCGCCCGTCTGGTGCGGCGGACCATGGAAGCGGTGGTCTCTCTCCGGGCTCCGCTGGCGGTGGAAATCCGCCGGGGAGCCAACTGGGGGGAGATGCATCGCTGGGAAAAAGGGGGTGATCAAGGTAACTCACACTAATTCTTTGGATAATTGTCTCGATGCGAAAAAATCGGCATGAATGAAAAAAAATTTGAGGAGGTCATAATTTTTCTTGATATTTTGGCGGCCCTCATATTAAATGAGTGCAGCTTTTTGTACCCTTTAAATCATCTCTTTGCAAAGGGGGGATAGATGATGAGGAAACTTTTGGTAAAGAAGGGTTTTGCTCTGGCAATTCTCATGGCGTTTGTCCTGGCCATGGGAGCGGGCTGCTGCGACACATGCAAAAAGTATGTGGAAGAAGGCAAGATGTACGCCGATCAGGCAGCGGCTTCCGCTGCTAAGGCGGACGGCGCGGCTCGGAATGCCGAGATGGCGGCGGCTGACGCCAAGGCTGCGGCCGACAAGGCCGAAGCTGCGGCGGATCGGGCTGAAGCTGCGGCTGCCAAGGCCGAAGCCTGCCTGATGAAGAAGATGCGGAAGTAGCACCTGGTGCAAAATTCAGGGGAGAGTGGATCTCTCTCCGAAAGGGGGTAATCGATGAGGAAGCCGATTTTGAAAAGTGGCTTTGCTTTGGCGCTCCTCGCGGTCTTTGCCCTGGTGCTGGGAGGTGCTGGCTGCTGCCAAAAGTACTACGATCAGTGCAAGATGTACATGGAGCAGTCCAAGGCTTCTGCTGACCGGGCCGCTGCCTCCGTCGTAAAGGCGGAAGCGGCTGCACAGGACGCGAAAGTCCCGGTACCTCGGGCCTCTGCTGCCGCCAACAAGGCGGAAGCGGCTGCAGCTCGGGCTGAAGACGCGGCGGAAAAAGTCTGCGCAATGGTTGCCAAGTATGCCCCGAAGAAGGTGAAGAAAGTCAAGAAAGTCAAGAAAGTCAAGAAAGCGAAGAAGGCCAAGAAGGTGAAAAAGCCCTAAATTCGCTTTTCAATCCGCCGGGGGTTCCCCCCCGGCGGCAGCTCAACCAGGGTGTGAGGCTACACGGTGGCCTCACACCCTTGTTTTTATTGGCGGGTCACGTCCAGGGGCACACCGTTCTGCTCCTCCACCGCTTTGAGCACCAGCCGCAGGTCCACCTGGTCCATCAGCCCCTTGCTTTCCAGCAGATTAAAGACATGCAGGATCATGGAGCGGATCTTGTAATAGACGTCTTCATGGACCGACAGGAAGATGCGGCCGTTCAGGAAGCCGATCATGGCCGGCTCATAGATATATTCCACCCCGGTGCCCACACTCACCAGGGGAAAGAGCCGCTTGATGTGCTCCGGATACATGCGGGTGCAGCCGTGGCTCACCAGGCGGCCCACGCCCCAGGGCATGTGGGTGCCGTGGATGCCGTAATCGCCCCAGGACAGGGTGAGTTTGAAGTCACCCAGAGGGTTGTCGGGACCGTGGGGCATCACCGCCATGCCGTATTTCTTCTGCAGGGATTTGGGGATGTGCCAGGCCGGCTTGGTCTTCTTCTCGGTGATGCGGAATTTGCCCTGGGGCGTCTTGAAATCCAGGACGCCCATGCCGATGGGGAAGGTGTAGACCTGGGTGTTGTTATTGACGAAATAATATAAACGCATCTCTCCGGTGTTGACCACCAGCTGGGCCGGAGGCTGGGAGGGGACGATCCAGATGGTGGGCACCAGAATTTCGGCCCCGGGCGGCGGCAGGAAGGGGTCCCACTGCCGATAGAGGACGCCCAGGTCGTTGTAGCCCAGGCCGTAATGGCGGGCCAGGTCCAGGAGGGTGTCCCCCTTTTTGATGACATAGCGCTGGGGGCTCCCCACCACGGTGACGGCCTGAGGATCGACGCCGCCGGCGGCGGCGGGCAGGCGGACATGGTAGGGCCCCGCGGCTTGCAGGGAAAGCGCCGTAAGCAGGCAGAGGGTGATGGTAAGAAAAGGAACATGTCTACGCATGGCGGGCGATCTCCTGATGCCTGATATGCTTGAGGCTGGTCGTATAAGGCGGCCGGGCGATGCCGTGTTCGGTGATGATGCCGGAGATGAGTTCATGGGGGGTGACGTCGAAGGCCAGGTTGAGGGCCGGGGCCCCCGGAGGGGCGGTTGGCTGGCCCCGGAAGGCGGTGACCTCGTCGGCGGCCCGCTCCTCCACCGGGATCTGGCTCCCCGCCGTCAGAGTGAAATCGAAGGTGGACAGGGGCGCGGCCACGTAGAAGGGAATGCCGTGGTGGCGGGCCAGCACGGCCAGGCTGTAGGTGCCGATCTTGTTGGCGGTGTCGCCGTTGCGGGCGATGCGGTCGGCGCCCACCATGATCAGGCTGACCCGGTTCTGGGCCATGAGCGCCGCCGCGGCGCCGTCGGGGATGAGGGTGTAGGGGATGCCGATCTTTCCCAACTCCCAGGTGGTGAGGCGGGCCCCCTGCAGCAGGGGCCGGGTTTCATCCACCCAGACGGAGAAGCGCCGGCCGGCCTCCCAGGCGGCCCGCATCACCCCCAGGGCCGTGCCCCAGCCGCCGCCGGTGGCCAGGGCGCCGGTGTTGCAGTGGGTTAGGAGCTGCGCCCCCTCGTCGATGACCTCCTGGTCCGCATGGGCCAGGCGGAGATTCACCGTCCCATCTTCCTTAAGGATGCGCTTGGCTTCGGCCACCAGGAGGGCCTGCACGGCTGCGGGCGGCTCGGCGGCGTGGTCCCGGGCCACATTTTCCATGCGCTCCAGGGCCCAGAACAGGTTCACCGCGGTGGGCCGGGCCGCGGCGATTTCCCGACAGATGGCGGCAAACTTCGCCTGAAATTCAGGCGGTGTCTCCGCGTGCAGGGCCAGGGCTCCCAGCGCCGCGCCCATGGCCGCGGCCACGCCGATGGCCGGCGCCCCCCGGATGGCCAGGGTGCGGATGGCCTCGATGACCTCCCGGTAATCAGTGATCTCCCAATACCTTTCCTCCTGGGGTAGCCGCCGCTGGTCCAGAAGGCGGATGCGGTCGTCTTCCCAACAGATGCTGCAATACGAGGTCATGCGGACTCCTTGCCTGAAATGCACGATGGGATAGTTTGGCGCGGCTTTTCTGAATGGTAACCGAGGACTGGCCTGCGGTCAAAGGAAATGGCGCCCGCGGGACCGTCATAGGGTTGCCGTGCACGCCGAGGTCGGCCCTCGCGGGCCGGCCCCTGGGCCGTGGAGAGGGCCGGAGGAGCGGTGGTCCCGCTGGCGCAGGCGTCTCCGGCGCCCGGTCCCCTCCCCTACCTCGGCTGGGCCAAAAACGGCAGGCGTTCCAGGATGGTCATGCCGGCGCAGTGGGGGTTGTGGCGGATAAGCCAGGGGCGCACAAAGTCGGTGAAGGGCTTCTTTTCATTGAAAGATTTCTTGAAGTAGACCTCCAGGGCCCGGATGACGCCGCGCTCATTGTCCCACCCCAGGTCCATGCTGCCGTCCTGGCGGTAGAAAACCTTGCTCAGGTTGGTGTCGTGGAACATGACCTTGGCCCGGGGGGCCAGGTATGGGAAGTAGGCCTGCATCTCCTGCAGGGTGTGCTCGAAGAGGTGGCTGGTGTCGATGAAGAGCACGTCGATGACGGGCTCGAAGCCCTGGCGGCGGCACCAGTCCGGGAATTCCGCGGCGAAGGCGATGTCGTCCCGCTGCACGAAGAGCCAGCCCGGCTCCTGGGAGACGTGGGCCCGGTCGTTGAGGTCCACGCTCACCAGGCGGGCCCCGGTGAGGCGGGCGGCCCGCTGCAGGGCGAAGTTGCTCTCCCCGCCGCCCACGCCCAGCTCCACGATGAGCAGGGGCTGCATGGTCAGGGCCTCCAGGAAGATGGTCTCCAGGTGTTCGTTCATGGAGGTGCGGGCCAACGCCCGCTCCTTGACGGCGTTCAGCTCCGGCAGGTCCGTGGCCACGAAGCCGGCAGGCGGCCGACGCACGCAGGCGTTATACACGGTGCGCACTCGCTTGCGGCAGGAGGTCTTAAGTTTTTCCCAATCCAGCATGGTTCGCCCTGTGCCCCCATCCTCCGCCATCCCCTTTTGGTAATACCCACCATCCCGGTACCAATTTGAGACGACGATTCCAGCATAAGGGGAATTATTAAATGAGAGCCGGGGTTGTGTCAAGAGAGGTATGGCTCTGGGCTTGCCACCCAAGGCTTCTAAGCAGTCGCACCTAGGCCTACGGCCCAACCGTAAAATATGAAAAGTAACAAATAGTTATGATGCACGGTTCGTACCCTGTAAAAGATTTTTATAGACAGATTATAGGCATATATTTGTTGACAATCTGCAAATTCATGTTGACAATATATAGAAACTTTGTTGACAAAAGAGGGTGAGATGCAAAGGGAAAAGAGCAAACAGATAAGACAATTCATTCTTGAACAGATTAGACGGCATCCTAAAAATCTGGTCTCCCTCATAGAGAAACGATTTAATCTCACCAGACAAGCGGTTCATCGGCATCTTCAGAAAATGATCGAAGAAGGCCTCATAATTGCCGAGGGAAGCACTCGCCTGAGGCAGTATCACTTAAAACCAATTATTGAGAAAGAGAAGTTCATTGTTATATCTAAGGACTTAAAAGAGGATGTATTGTGGAGACAGGAGGTTCTGCCTGTTTTGGGAGGTATTCCTAAGAATGTGCTAGACATATGCCATTATGGGTTTACAGAGATGTTTAATAACGTACTTGACCATAGCATGGCAAAACATGCTACGATATCATTATGTTACACAGTGGTCGATATTAAAATAGAAATATTCGATGACGGAGTTGGAATCTTTAAAAAAATTCAGAAGGAACTTGGATTGGAAGACCTGCGTCATGCGATTTTAGAACTGTCAAAGGGAAAATTGACAACGGACCCAAAGCACCATACCGGTGAAGGAATATTTTTTTCATCGCGCATGTTCGATAATTTTTCAATTTTATCAGGTGCATTATATTTTCTTCATAATGAGAGAGGCGACTGGTTAATTGGAGAAATTGAAGAAAAACAGGGTACGTTGGTCGGAATGGAGATTGACATTTCATCACCCCGTACCGTTAAAGAAGTGTGTGATAAATTTTCTTCTGACAGTGAAGATTATGGCTTCACCAAGACCATCGTCCCGGTCTCTTTGGCCAGGTATGGGGATGAAAATCTGGTCTCCAGGTCCCAGGCAAAGCGTTTATTAGCGCGGTTTGAAAAATTTAAGGAGATTATCCTTGATTTTGAGGGGGTTGAAATTATAGGGCAAGCTTTTGCCGATGAGATTTTTCGTGTGTTTTACCAGAAGAACCCTAATATCCACATTACCTTTTTCCGTGCTAATGAACAAGTTGAGAAGACCATTCATAGGGCAATCCGAGGGAGGAGCGAAAGTAATCAATGATAGTTGGGGTCTTGCCGGGGAGGTTATCTTGTCAGACTTGCGTGTTATTATTCCCATATTAACTTCATGTAATTAAAAACAAATCTTTTTTCTCATTTGAACCTTTTGAGGCAATATGCTCCTATTAATTTATTTAGGTAAATACCATATGCTGATTCAAGATTGTAATCCATTGACACCCTCTCCCAAGTCTGCTAACAAATAATCTTGAGGCCGGGGGCCGAAGCTCTCCGGCCCTTCATGCACCAGGCCACCGCCGCCGGGCGGCCATCTGAGGAGAATACCGCCGTGAAGCGCATCCTGGTCATCACGCTGCTCATCGGGGCGACCCTGGCAGGGACGGCCCAGGCCTTTTTCTGGAAGAGGGGGGACACTTCCCCGGGAGTGTTGCGCCTGTCGGGCCACATCGAGGTCACGGAAACGGACCTGGCCTTCCTGGCGCCCGGGAGAATCGCCGCCATCAAGGTGGA
Organism: Deltaproteobacteria bacterium; assembly: GCA_016874975.1. GTDB lineage: Bacteria > Desulfobacterota > Desulfobaccia > Desulfobaccales > 0-14-0-80-60-11 > VGSQ01. The sequence continues at coordinate 21,613 of VGSQ01000020.1, read as the reverse complement.
AGAAGGCCAGGAGGTGAAGGCCGGGCAGGTGGTGGCGGAACTGGATGACCAGTACCTGCGCCAGGAGGTCAGCGCCGCGGAGGAGCGGGAGAAGGAGGCCAAAAAGATTGTGGACGGCCTGCCGGCCAGGACCCGCATGACCGAAGTGCGGGTGGACGCGGCCAAGGCCGAGCACCGCGCCGCGGAGGCCCTGCTCAAACTGGCCCGCATCCGCCTGGGCTACGCCACCCTCACCTCGCCGGTGAACGGCATTGTCCTGGTGCGGGCCGCCCAGCCCGGCGAAGTGGTGGCGGTGGGCGCCCCGGTGGTCACCCTGGGGGACCTGGAGACGGTGTTTTTCCAGGGGTATCTGCCGGCCACAGACTTGGGCCGGGTGCGCCTGGGGCAGAAAGCCGCGGTCACCACCGACACCTTCCCCGGCAAGGAGTATGCGGGAACCGTGGCCTTCATCTCCCCCCGGGCGGAGTTCACCCCCAAGACCGTGGAAACCTACAAGGAACGGGTGACCCTGGTCTATCGCCTCCGCGTCCGCCTGGCCAACCCCAACCAGGAACTGAAACCCGGCATGCCGGCGGAGGCCCGGCTCTCCCTTGACAGCCCCAAGTCCTGACATTCACGTCCAGGCCGAGCAGCTCACCAAGCGCTTCGGCAAACGGGTGGCGGTGGACGGCCTCAACCTCACGGTCTTTCAGGGCGAGGCCTTTGCCCTGGTGGGTCCCGACGGGGCCGGCAAGACCACCACCCTGCGCCTGCTGGTGGGCATTATGGACCCGGATGAGGGGCGGGCCCGGGTGTTGGGCTTTGACACGGTGCGCCAGGCCGACCGCCTGAAGGAGCACATCGGCTATATGCCCCAGCGCTTCGGCCTGTACGACGACCTCACCGTGGGGGAAAACATCGCCTTTTACGCCGACCTCTACCGGGTGTCGGCCGCGGACCGGGCCCGGCGGGTGCCCGAGCTGTTGGCCTTCGCCGACCTGGCCCCCTTCCAGGACCGCCTGGCCGCCAACCTCTCCGGGGGCATGCGCCAGAAGCTGGGGCTCATCTGCGCCCTGCTGCACCGGCCCCAGGTGCTTTTCCTGGACGAGCCCACCTTCGGGGTGGACCCCGTCTCCCGCCGGGAATTCTGGCAGATCCTCTATGAACTCCTGAAGACCGGCATCACCATCTTTTTGTCCACGGCCTACATGGACGAAGCGGAGCGGGCCCACCGGGTGGGGCTCATGCACCAGGGGAAGCTGCTGGTGGCCGACACCCCCGACGCCCTCCGGGCGGCCTTCGCGGGGGAGCTCCTGGAGGTGCGGGGGGCGGATCTGCGGACCGTCCGGAAGGTGCTGGCCGACCACCCCGCCATCCGCCAGGCTTTGGCCATGGGGGACCGCCTGATGGTCACGGTGGAGAGCGCCGAAAAAGCCCGGGACCCCATTCTGGCGAGTCTCCAGGCCGCGGGCCTGACCGAGGTGCACCTGGCCCCCGCCGCCCCCGGCCTGGAAGACCTGTTCGTGCAGATCGTGCGCACCTACGGAGATTGAGACGGTGGGGGAGAAGGCTATCCAGGTCGCCGATCTCACCCGGGACTTCGGCAGCTTCAGGGCCGTGGATAATGTCACCTTTGAGGTGGGCCGGGGGGAGATTTTCGGGTTCCTGGGCCCCAACGGCGCGGGCAAATCCACCACCATCCGCATGCTCACCGGGCACCTGCTGCCCACCTCCGGCTCCGGCACCGTGGCCGGCCTGGACATCATCCGGGACCACCGCCGCATCAAGAGCCAGATCGGCTACATGTCCCAGCGCTTCTCCCTTTATGAAGACCTGACGGTGGAGGAGAATCTCACCTTTTTCGGGGGGGTGTACGGCCTGCCCCGGAAGCGGCTGCGGGAGCGGTCCGCAGCCCTGCTGGAGCTGGTGGGGCTCACCGAGCGCCGCCGGGAGCTGGCCCGCCACCTAGCCCTGGGGCTGCGCCAGCGCCTGGGGCTGGCCGCGGCGGTGCTGCATGAGCCCGCCATCCTCTTTCTGGACGAGCCCACCAGCGGCGTGGACCCCATCTCCCGCCGCAACTTCTGGGACCTCATCTATGCCATGGCGGAGCGGCAGGTCACCGTCCTGGTGACCACCCACTACCTGGACGAAGACGAATTCTGCGACCGCCTGGGGCTCATTCACCAGGGTCGCCTCATTGCCCTGGGCACTCCCCGGGAGCTCAAGGAGGCGATGCCGGAGCAGATTCTGGTGGTCTATCCGGACCGTCTGGCCGAGGCCCTGGAACTGGCCCGCACCCTCCCCGCGGTCATGGACGCAGCCGTCTTCGGCGACAGCCTCCACCTCACCACCTCATCCCTGGCGGCGGCGGAGTCGGCCCTCAGGGAAGCCTGCGCGGCGCGGCAGATCACCCTCCGGCGGCTGGGGCGCAACCCGCCCACCCTGGAAGACGCCTTCATCTCCCTGGTCACCCGACACCGGCGAGGCTGAGTTATGGACCTGGGCCGCACCGCCGCCGTCTTCCGCAAGGAGCTCCTGCACATCCGCCGGGACCCCCGCAGCCTCATCCTGGTCATCCTGCTGCCCATCATGCTCCTCATCATCTACGGCTACGCCCTCACCTTCGACATCAAGCACGTGCCGACGGCCGTCTACGACCAGGACCAGGGGCATCTTTCCCGGATTTTTCTGGAGGAGTTCAAAGGGTCCCGCTATTTCCAGGTGCGCCCGCCCTCTTCCGGCTACGGGGAGTTGGACCGGCTCCTCACCGGGCGGGAGGTGCGCCTGGCGCTGGTGTTCCCGCCCGGCTTCTCCCGGGATCTCAAGGCCGGGCGCACCGCTTCCCTCCAGGCCCTGGTGGACGGCGCCGAACCCAACACCGCCAACATCGTCCTGGGCTACACCCAGGCCCTGACCAACGCTTACAACCAGCGCTTCACCCAGGAGCGCCTGGCCCGCCTGGGGTATCCGCATCTGGAGCTGCCCCTGGCCACCGAGGTGCGGTTCTGGTTCAACGAGGACCTGGAGTCCATCAATTTCATCGTGCCCGGGCTGATCGTGGTCATCATGACCATGGTGGGCACGCTCCTGACCGCCCTCACCGTGGTCAGGGAGGTGGAGCGGGGCACCATGGAGAGCCTCATGACCACCACGGTGCGCAAGTCGGAGTTGATAATCGGGAAAATGGGCCCTTACTTCTTCATCGGCCTGCTGGACCTGGGGCTGGCCATGGCCATGGGACACTGGCTCTTCGGCGTGCCCCTCCGGGGGAGCGCGCTGCTGCTGGTGGGGCTCTCCGCCATTTTCCTGATCGTCGTGCTGGGCCAGGGGCTGCTGGTTTCGGTCACCTCCCATAACCAGCTGCAGGCCTTCCAGATGGCCATGCTCATCACCTTCCTGCCCGCGGTGCTGCTCTCCGGTGCCTTTTTCGCCATCCGCCTCATGCCCCTGCCGCTGCAGCTGATAAGCTACCTGGTGCCGGCCCGCTATCTGGTGACCATCAGCAAGGGCATCTATTTAAAAGGCATCGGCCTGGAAATCCTCTGGGCCGAGGCGCTGGTGCTGCTGGCCTTTGCCGCGGCTCTCCTCACTGCGGCCATGACCAAGTCCATCCGCCGGATCAGGTGAGCTTATGCTGCGGCGTCTCTGGCACATCATGCTCAAGGAGTTCATCCAGGTCTGGCGGGACCGGCGCCTGCGCCTCTTTCTTTTTTTGCCGCCCCTGGTGCAGCTGGTGGTGTACGGCTACGCCATCAATTTCGATCTGAAACACGTGCCCACCGCCGTCTATGACGAGGACAGAAGCCCCGCCAGCCGGGATCTGGTGAGCCGTTTCCGGGCCTCCGAGTATTTCCAGGTGCAGCACTTCATCGACAACCCGGCCCGCCTCCGGGACCTGGTGGACCGGGGCGAGATCACCCTGGCGGTGCGCATCCCGCCCGACTTCGCCCGGCGCCTCAAGTCCGGCAAGACGGCTTCTTTGCAGCTCATCATCGACGCCACCGACTCCAACGCGGCCCTCATCACCGCCAAGTATGCCAGCCTGGTGGTGCAGGACTACTCCCAGGAGCTCCTGGCGCAGCGCCTGCGCCGCCTGGAGCCGCCCGTCTCGCTGGAGACCCCCGTGGCGGTGGAGGCCCGGGCCTGGTTCAACCCCAACCTCATCAGCCGCACCGCCTTTGTGCCCGGCGTCATCGCCATGGTGGTGATGCTGGTCTCCCTCATGCTCACCGCCCTGGCGGTGGTGCGGGAAAAGGAGATCGGCACCATGGAGCAGATTTTGGTGACGCCCATCCGGCCGGTGGAATTTCTGCTGGGCAAGACCGTGCCCTTCATTCTCATCTCTCTGGCCGACGTGGCGCTGGTGACCTTGCTGGGAGTGTACTGGTTCGAGGTGCCCTTCCGGGGGAGCGTCCTGGTGCTTTTCGTGGGCACGCTGGCTTTTCTGTTCAATTCCGTGGGCCTGGGCCTCTTCATCTCCACCGTGTCCTCCACTCAGCAGCAGGCCATGATGGCCGGCACCTTTCTCCTCACTCCGGCTATCCTGTTGTCGGGCCTCATCTTTCCCATCGCCAACATGCCGCCCTTCTTCCAGCACCTCACCCTGGCCAACCCGCTCCGGTACTTTGTGGTGGTGGTGCAGAGCGTCTTTCTCAAAGATGCCGGCTTCCTGGCCCTGTGGCCCCAGATGGCGGCCATGACCGGCCTGGGGTTGACTCTGCTGTTCCTGAGCGTGATGCGCTTCCGCAGCCGTTTGGCCTGAAGAGGCGTTCCCGGGCCGCACCGCCGCCTTTTTTTCCTGACAGATTCACGGTTATGTGCTAAATATTGTTAAGGGGGAGTAAATTCCCTGGCCCGACCTGCCGGCCCAGGGAAAGGGGGAACCTGAGCCCTCGACTTGGTGGGGGTGCGACCCCGACGCCAAGGTCAGTGGTGATGCGGCCCGGGCCTTTGCCATCCCTCGGTGAGGATGGGGATTGGCAGCCGCGGACCTCAGGCGGGAAGACGCGTCCGGACCGGCCGTCATCCGGTGGTTTCTGCCTGTCAGGGTCTGTGAGAGAAGAGCCCGGGGGCCGGGGCTTCCCGCTTTTCTCTTAAACCATCTTCCCCCGCGAATCATACAGGATGGACCCGTGACCCTGGACTGTGGCAGCCCGAAGCCCGGACGCGCCGGGTCGGTTCCACCTTTCGGGAGCCCGGAGCCCGGGCTCGGGCGCTGATGTGTCCGTCATCCGGGAGCGGCGCCGGAGGGAAGGCCGACTCTCAGTCGTTCCTGAATTTATTAAAGATATTTTGCTTCCCTCGGATTGACTTTTGAGGATCAAATCAATCAGAATTAAAAGGTTTGCTAATTCTTTCTGAGGACACGGCCTCGACGGAGGAAACGCCGATGCCGCTTGCCCGCGCCGGCAAAAGCCTGGGATTCGTCTGGCAACCGGGGGAAAGAAGTCCCCAGATCATCGAGGTGGCCCGTCGGACGGAGACGCTCGCCGTCTTTGACGCGTCGTTTTCTGCATTGCCGGCCGTGGCCGAAGGGTTGAGAACCGCCGGCGCCCAGGAGGTGAAGATTTCCCTCCACCAGCTCTTAGGGCGGGAGTTGCCCCCCTTTTTGCAGCGCGCCGGCGTTTCCACTCTTTGGGTGGAGTGGCACTCCGGCCTGGCCGACGCCGCCCCGGCGGAAGTCCTGAACCGGATGGCCGAGGTGAGCCGCCGGTGCGCGGTGATTCCCATCATCAGCGAGCTGGAGATTCTGGACCTCCTGTTCCGGGAAGGCGCCGCACTTCGGGCCGCGGCCCTCAAGGGCTCCGAGGCGGCGGGGTTCGTCTCCGCCGAGACCACCGGCATTCTCTTCGCCGCCGCCCGGGATTTGGCGCTCCAACGGGACGGCGCCCCGGACTTCGTCATCTGGGGCGGGGCGGCCACTCCTGAGGCGGCGGCCGCCTTTCTGGCCACCGGCGCGCAGGGGGTCGTCTGTGAAAGTCTCCACTGGATGACCGATCTGGCCCAGGCCCCCGAACCCCTCCGCCGCCTGTTGACCCGGCTGCGCCCCGAACACACCCGCATCATCGGCGGCGTCTTGGGAGTCCCCTTCCGGGTCTTCGACAAGGGGAATTCCCCCTCCGTCAGGGCGCTGGAAAACCTGGCCCACTCCCTGAGCGGCGGCCCCCTCAGCCCGGCGGTGCGCCGGGACTTCGCCCGGCAGGTGGCGGCCGCAGCCGTCTCCCCCCTGGCCGGCGATCTCGGCCGTCAGCAGGTGGCGCCCCTGGGTCCCGAGGCGGCCTTTGCCCCGGCATTCGCCGAGCGCTTCGGGGAGACCTCCGCCTTCGCCCTGGCCAACTTCTCCGCCGAAGTGACCCGGCTCCTGCGGGAAGCCCCGCATCTGCAGAACTGCTACCAGAACAGTCCCGCGGCCCGGGAATTGGGCGCCGTCCATCCCTTCATCCAGGGGGCCATGACCTGGATCAGCGACCTCCCCGCCTTCGCCCTGGCCGTGGCCCAGGCCGGGGGTCTGCCCACCATCGCCCTGGGGCTGCGCAATCGGCAGCAGATAGAGGAAGACTTCCCCAATCTGGCCGAGCTCATGGGGGCGCACCCTTACGCCGTCAATTTCCTGGCCCTGGCGGAAAACCCGCATCTGGACGAACAGCTTGGCTGGATTGAGGACCACCGGCCTCCCTTTGTGGTGGTGGCCGCGGGCGAACCCGGACAGGCTGTGCGGCTCCGGGAAAAAGGCCTGGAAGTCATTTACATCGCCGCGGACGAGGGGCTCCTGCGCCTGGCCCTGGAGGGCGGGGTGCGCTGGATCGTCCTGGAAGGCCAGGAAGCCGGCGGCCACGTGGGCTCCCACTCCACCCTGACCCTGGCCCAGGCGGCCCTGGAGCTGAGGCGCCGGGAACCGGAGCTCTTCCGGAACCGCCGCCTGGTGCTGGCCGGGGGCATCTACAACCGGGAGACCGCTTTCCGGGCCGCCATGCTGGGCGCCGACGCGGTGCAGATGGGCACCGCCTATCTCGCCACCCGGGAGATCGTCGACACCGGCGCCCTGAGTCGGCTCTATCAGCGTCTGGTGCTGGAGGCTGCGCCCGGCCAGACCCGTGTCACCGGGGAGAGTGTGGGCCTCCGGGTGCGCTCCCTCATGACCCCCAGGCTGGAGGCCATTGCCGACCTGGAGCGCCAATACCTCGCCGGCCAGGAGGACGAGGCGGGATTCCGTCAACGCCTGGAGTCCCTCACCGCCCGGAGCCTGCACCTGGCCGCCCGGGGCATGGAGGAGCGAGAGGGACCGCGGCGCGATGAGGCCACCTGCCTGCAGGACGGCCAGTTCATGAGCGGCGCCGTGGCCGGACTCATCCACCGGCCCATGTCGGTGGCGGAACTGCACCAGGACTTGGCGGCCGGTCCCCTCACCCTGCCGCACCTGGGGGATCAGGCGCCCGCAGTGCGGCCGGGGGCCCGGCGGGCCGACCCCGGCAACGGCCGGGAGCGGGTGGCCATCACCGGCATCGCCCTGGTGAATTCCCTGGGCAACACGCCCCGGGAAATCTGGCAGCAGGCACTCCGGTTGGACTCCGGCATCACCGAAATCCCGCCCCAGCGCTGGGACCATAGTATTATTTACGATCCCACCCCCGGCCTTGCGGGAAAGACCTATTGCAAGGTGGGAGCCTTCCAGAATCTGGCCATTTCCCGGAAGTCGCTGGGCATCCCGCCCCAGGATTTCCGCACCATGGCCGAATCCACCCGGCTTACTCTGCACCTGGCCCAGGAAGCCATCCTGGATGCGGGCATCTTGTCCAGCGATGTGCCCCGGGAACGCATCGGCGTGCTCATCTCCCAGAATTCGGGCGAATCCGCCAGCACCCTGGTGGATCTGGTGATCGGCATTTCCTCATCCAAAATTGTGGAATCCCTGAAAACCATCCTCCCCTTCACCCCCGAGCTGGAGCAGGCCGCCGAGCGGCAGCTCAAGGCCAATCGTCTCACCGTGGACGACACCACCCTGCTCGGGCGCCTCAATTGCGCGGCGGGGGGCTTCATCAGCAACCAGTATGGTTTCATGGGGCCCTGCTTTTCCGTTTCCGCGGCCTGCGCCACCAGCCTGGTGGCCATTTTCACCGCCATCCAGATGATTCACAACGACTTGCTGGACGCGGCCGTGGTGGGCGGCGGCGAGGAACTCCTCACCCCGGCGCATTATATCGAGTTTTCCGCCTTGGGGGTGCTGGCCGGGATCTCCGGCGCCGCCTATCCGCCCCGGGAGGCCAGCCGTCCCTTCGATCTCAGCCGGGACGGCATCGTCCTGGGAGAGGGGGGCGGCATGGTGGTCCTGGAGCGGGAGTCCGTGGCCCGCCGACGGGGCGCCCGCATCTATGCGGCCATCACCGGCGTGGGCGCCTCCAACAGCAACCAGGGCATGGTGGAGTCCCTCAGCGAAACCCAGGAATTGGCCATCCGGGGCGCCTTTCGCCACCTGGACTACGGCCCCGGAGAGGTGGACTTCGTGGAGTGCCACGCCACCGGCACCGTCATGGGCGACCGGGAGGAGGTCAAGGCCCTCTCCCGCTTCTTTCCCAACGGCGGCGGCAAACGCACCCGCATCTCCTCCTTCAAGTCCCAGATCGGCCACACCCTGGGCGCCTCCGGGGTGAACAGTCTCATCCGGGGAATCATGGCCCTCAATGCCGGGGTCTTTCCCCCCACCCTCAATTATCGGGTGCCTGACCCGGAGATCAACCTGGAGCGGCAGGGCTTTCTCGTGCCTTCCCAACCGGAGGACTGGCGGCGGCCGGCCGCGCACCCCCGCCGCCTCATGGTCAACGCCTTCGGGTTCGGCGGCGCCAATTACGTGGTCCAGATGGAGGAGTCCCTGGACGGCGTCGGCGTCGTCCTGGTGTCCCCCACCACTCCCGCCCCGGAAGAGGCGGCCGCGGAACCGGCGGGGGTGGTCTTTTGCCGCGCCGAAGTGGCCGGCACTCCCTATCGGCTGGGGGTGGTGGCCCCGGACCTGAGCCAGGCCGAAACCCGCATTTCCTCCCTGTCGCCCGCCGACGGTCCCTTGACGGCCCGGCAGGTGCGCCAGGCGGCCCGGCAGGGCGTCTTCATCAGCCCGGCGGATCGGCCGACGCCGCCTCTGGCCTTCATCTTTACCGGCCAGGGCAGTTTCTTTGCCGGCATGGGCCGGGGCCTGGCCGAGGCCTTTCCGGTATTTCGCCAGGCCCTGGAGCGCCTGGCCCCCCTGGCCCAGTTCGACCTGCTGTCCGTGCTGTTCCACGCCGACGAGGCCAAGCTGCAACAGACCCTCTTCCAGCAGCCCGCCCTCTTCGCCTTTGAATACGCCCTGGCCGGTCTCCTCTCCTCCCTGGGCGTGAAGCCCGCGGCCCTGGCGGGGCACAGCCTGGGGGAACTCACCGCCCTCACCCTGGCCGGCATCTTTTCCCCCGAGGACGGCTTCCGTTTGATGGTCCTCCGGGCCCAGCTCATGGACCGGGCGGCCCGACAATGCCCGGACCCGGGCCTCATGCTGGCCACGGACGCCCCCCAGACGGTGCTGGCCGCCAAGGTGTCGGGCCGGGAGCGGCTCTTTTTCACCAATCTCAATTCCCCCAGGCAGGTGGTGCTGGGAGGCTCCCGGGATGAAATCCTGCCTCTCCAGGAAGAGCTGGAGCGGGAGGGCCACTGGACCCGCCTGCTCAAGGTGAGCATGGCCTTCCATTCCCCGCTGATGCGGGTGATCCGGGAGGAGCTGGCCGCCTGTCTGGATGGTCTGGAGGTTAACCCCCCGCTTCTGCCCGTGCTCTCCAACACCAGCGGTCGTCCCTATCCGGAGGATGCCGCCGGGATCCGCAGCCTCATCCTGGCCCACCTGGAAAACCCGGTGCGCTGGCAGGAGAACGTGGAGGCGCTCTGGCACCGGTTCGGCGTCCGCACCTTCGTGGAGGTGGGTCCCAAGGACACCCTGTGCCAGCTGGTGGCCGCCACCCTGCCCGAGGCCGTCTGCCTGCCCACCTCCTCTTCTGAAGAGGAGGCGGCCGCCTGCCGCGCCGCCCTGGCCCGGCTCTATGCCGAGGGTCACCTGGAGCCCCCTCGGCCCCCCCGGCCGGTGAGGTATCCTTCGGCCCCGCTGCCCCAGGCCCCATCCCCGCCTCCACCGCCGGCCCCAGCCGCTGATCCGGCCGCCGAGGTCGTCCGGCGGGAGGTGGATCATCTCATCCGCACCCTTCTGAAGCCCGCCATCATCGAGGCGGTGCGCCGGGAGGTGGACCCCACCTTCGACGAAGCCCGTCTGACCCGGATCATGGGGTTGTCTGCGGACCCCGGCCCCGCCGCGGCGCCCGCCGCCCCTCCGGCCCCGGCCCCGGCGCCAGTCTCCCAGCCGGCGGCAACCCGGCAGGACGACGGACCGCGGGATTACCTGGAGGAAGTCATCCACATCATCATGGACGCCACCGGGTACGAGCGGGAGGAACTGGAGCCCCACCTGGACATCCGTCGGGACCTGGCCATCCGCTCCAGCCGCCTGCCGGTCATCATGGATATGGCCCGCCGGCAATTCGGCATCACCGTCCGGGTGGAGGATTTTGTCGGCGTCAACACCATCGCCGAGCTGGCCGAGCGTATCAGATTCGTGGTGGCCCGGGACGGCGCCCAGGAGGGGGTTCCCCCTCCCACGCCGGCGGCCCGGCCCGAGGCCCCGGTCCATCAATCGACTGCGGCCCGGCCCGATGACCTGCGGCGCCTGGTCTTCCGGGAGGCGGCGCTGGACGCTCCTTCCACCAATAGCCTGCGACTGGAGGCCGACCAGAGTCTGGCCGTCCTCTCCCTGGCCGGCTCGGCAACCCTGGCCGCGTCGGTGACCGCCGCCCTGAACGGTCAGAGCGGCGGCTCGGTTGCGCCCCTGGACGTCCCCGGAGGGGCTCTTTCCCTCGAGGCCGCCCAAGAGGCAGCCGCACATCTGGCAGAGCTCCCTTCCCTGGCCGGCCTGGTCTTCTGCCTGGACGGCGAGGCCCTGGGCGACCTGGCCCTGGAGGAGGTGACGGACCTGCTCACCTCCTGTTTCCTCATCCTCCAGGCCTTCCTCACCTCCCCGTCCCGCCGCCTCTGTCTGGTGGTGAGCCGGGAGGTGCGTCCGGACCGCGCGCCGCACGTCCTGGCCGAAGGGCTGACGGGATTGGTGCTGGGGGCGGTGCATGAATACCCGTCACTGCTGTGGCGCAGCCTGGCCCTGGAGGCCACCACCGATGCGGCCCAGGCCCTGGCCCACGCCCTGGACCTGGACCAGCCCCTGGTGGACCTGCGCTGCCGGGGCCACCAGGCCTTCACCCGGATGGTGGTGGAAGAACCCCTGACACTTCCTGCGGCTCCAGACTGGCGGCCCGCCTCGGGGGACGTCATCGTCATCAGCGGGGGGGCCCGGGGAGTAACGGCTCACCTGGCCCTGGCCCTGGCGCCTTTCCAGACCCGGCTGGCGATCCTGGGCCGGACCCCTCTGGACGAGAAACTGCCGGCCGAGGAATTGTTGTCCCAGGGCCTGTGTCCCCAGGAGGCCGCCCGACGCTTTCTGGACCGCCGCCCCGCCGCCGGCCCGGACGAGACCCGGGAGCGGCAGGAGGCCCGGCTCGCCGCCTCCCTGGAGGTGGCCCACACCCTGGCCGAAATCCGCCGCCTGGGAGGAGAGGCGGTCTATTTCTCCGGCGACGTCACCGACGCGGGCGAGGTGGACCGCATTATGGACGAGGTGGTCCGGAGCTGGGGCCGCATCGACGGCATCATCCACGGGGCCGGCGTCATCAGGGACGGCTTCCTGGAGCGCCTGGACCCCGACGACTTCCGCCGGGTGGTGGCGTTGAAGCTGAACGGCGCTCTCAACCTCTGGCGTCCGGCCCGGGAACACGGCCTGCGCTTCTTCATGGGCCTCTGCTCCGTGGTGGGAGCCCTGGGCAACCTGGGGCAGGTCAATTACGCCGCCGGCAACCGGGCTTTGGCCGCCTTCCTGACAACCCTGGCCTCCCAGGGCCTGCCCAAGCCCAGGGCTTTCTTCCTCCCTCCCCTGGAAGGCGCCGGCATGGCCGACACCCCGGAGATGCGGGAGCTCCTGAAACTCAGGGGCATGGACCAGGCTTATCTGCCGGTGGACGACATGGCCCAGTTCTGTCTTAAGGAGCTGGCCCTGGGCCCTGCGGCCGACACCTGGGTGATGCCCGTGCGGCACCTGCCGCCGGTGTCCGCCGTGAGGCTGGCTCCAGCCCCTCCGACCGCCGCCGCCGGCGGGCGAGCCGGTGGCTTCGCCTTCAAGGCTGAGGATTTCCCCATGATTCAGGAGGTGCGGGGGCTGTCCCCGGGCGCCGGGGTGCTGGAGGCCGGCCGCCGCCTCTCCCTGGCCTTTGACCTCTGGCTGCCGGACCACCAGCCCTTCCGCCTCATCAAGCACCCCATCGTTTCGGGCATCATGGCCGTAGAAACCTTCCTGGAAGCGGCCCGCGTCCTCTATCCCCATCTAACTCCGCTGGGCCTTCGGAACGTCCGCTACCTGGACGTGTTTGAGGTGCCCCCCGACCTGGAGCGGGAAGTGCGCATCCTCTGCCGCCGGCTGACCAGCGGCGACGGCCGGACCGTCTGCCGGGTGAGCATCTCCGGCCAGGAACTGACCGCCACCGGCCGGCTCCTGGAGCGGTGGTCCAGCTATTATGAAGGGGACGTGGTGCTGACTCCCGGCGCCGAGCCCCTCGTTCCTCCTGAAGGGTTTCCGGTGCCCGGGGACCAGTTCACCACCCCCTCCATCGGCCGGGAGAAGGTGGAAAGCTGGTACCAGGACCGGGGCGGTCTCGCCGGCCGGTACCGCGTCATGGAGAGCGTGGACGGCACCGGCCCCGGCTTCCTCCGGGGCAGGATGATTTACCGGGAAGAGCCCGATTTCGCCGGTTTCCCCAAGAATCATTACCAGTATTCGCCCTATCTGCTGGAAGCCCTGATGCATCTGGCGGGCTCCTATTTCCTCATTCAGGATTACGAAACCCGGGTCACCATCCCCGCGGGCATGGACGAAATCCTTTTCAGCCGGCGCTGCCGGGCCGGAGAAGAGGTCATCCTGGAGACCCGCCTGGTTTCCCAGGACGCACAAGGCCACGCCTGGAACGGACGGGTGTCCACGCCCGCAGGCGAAACCATCATGTTGGTGAGGGGCATTCATCTGCGCTGGTTCGGCTCCTGAGGCCCGGTGCCGGGAGGACCGGGGGAGCGAACCTCCCCCGTTGCCGACTTTTCCGAGACAGGAACGTCCCATGTCCGAGGACTCCCTGTGGACGACTCCATCCTTTTCTTCTCCCCTCATGCCCCTGGGCTTGGGCCGCGGCAGCCTGCCGGGCTGGGGCGGGGTCGGTCCGGTGGTCTACTGCAGCGCTCCGTCCCTGGCGGTCACCAAAGAAGACCTGGTGTCATTTCTGTTGGCCACCCTGGAAAGCGCCGGGGCCATCACGCACCCCCAGGAGCTGCGGCCCCGGTTCCGTCTGGAGCGCGGCCCGCTGGGACAGCCCCTGCTCCGCCTGGGAGGCAAACCCGGCCCTGCCGTCTCCTTCAGTGAGGCGGGAGGGCGCCTCTACGGCGCAGTGAGCCTCACCGGCCGGGTGGGGGTGGACGCCACCCGACCCGAGGAATTCACCCCTCCCTACCCCCTGGCCCGGGTCTTTCGCAGCGGGGAATTCAACCTGGCCCTGCGCCTCACCGAGAATCGGCCCCGGCAGGCCGCAGCCCTCCTCTGGGCCCTGAAAGAGGCCGCCCTCAAGGCCTTGGGGGTGGGCTTCCACCGTCTGGCGCCCCGGGAGGTGGTGGTGGGGGAACCCGAGCCGGGTCCAGGAGGCCGGCTCTTTCCTGTGCAGGCCGACCGGACCGTCCTCACTTGGGCCGCCCCCCGGGAAGGCGGCTGGCTGGCCATCGGTCTGTGGCGTCCCGAGGTGAGTGCCTGAAAATCTTTGTATTTCCCTCCCAGGAGGAAATGGCATGAAAATGTTCGCGACGCTTCTGGTCCTGGCCCTGACCGCGGGGCTCGCCGCCGGCGGCGTCCAGGCTCAGGAGACGCAACTGCCCCCGGACACCGGCCTGCAGAAACACTCCTTCGAGGGCTTCATCGAATGGATGCCGCAACACGGCTTCGTGGGGGAATGGGTCATCGGCGGCTACCGGGTGACCGTCACCCCCCGCACGGAAATCAACATGAAGCACGGCCCACCCACGGTGGGGGCCCTGGTGCACGTCCGCGCCATGGAATACCGGGGGCAGATGCTGGCCTACAAGATCAGGGTGAAAAAGCCCAAGCTGAAATGACCGGGGGAGCGCAGGACGGGGGGAGGGCCGGTGAGGATCGACTTGCCTTTGCCGCAGAGAGCGGTGAGCAGCTCATAGGGCGGCCCGCGGCCGCCGACCTCGGCGTGCACGGCAAGCCCTATGGCCACAAAATCAGGGTGAAAAAGCCCAAGCTGAAATGACGCGGGAGGCGGGGTTAGTGAGCGGTGAGCCGTGAGGAGTAATTGGTGAGCAGTCTGTACTCGCTCCCAAGCTATTCCTTGGGAATGCCCGCGCCACCGAAGCCCTTGCTCATGAATGTGGAGCAGGCCCCCCCGCCTGCTCTTTCAAAGAACAGCCGGCCGCGGCTGTTCTAAATTTCATCTTTGGGGGCCCTTAACGGCCTTGAACATTTAGCCTGCGCCTGCTCGGGCTGGGAAGCCTGTGCTACTGAATTTGAGTTTCTGGTTTTTTCAACAAGATTTTATCTGTATCTTATTGATTTGGCAAAGTAATTGTATCATTTTTCGGTTTGGTTCCGGCCTCCAGGCCGGGATGTGCCACCGTTCGGCTGCAAAATGGTATGACACCCGGAAAGGTGAGGACAACGTGAAAAAAATCGTCTTACTTCGTCATGGGGAGTCCGTCTGGAATAAAGAAAACCGCTTCACCGGCTGGATCGACGTGGGGCTTTCGGACCGGGGGGTGGAGGAGGCCAGGGAGGCCGGGCAGGTCCTGGCCCGGGAGGGCTTTGTCTTCGACGTGGCTTACACCAGCGTCCTCAAGCGGGCCATCAAGACTCTGTGGCTGGCCCTGGAGGAGATGGACCTGATGTATCTCCCCATCCACCACCACTGGCGCCTGAACGAACGCCATTACGGGGCGCTCCAGGGGCTCAACAAGACGGAGACGGTGGCGCGGCACGGCCTGGAGCAGGTGCAGATCTGGCGGCGCAGCTACGACATCCCCCCGCCGCCCCTCGCCGCCGACGACCCCCGCTGCCCCGGCCGGGACCCGCGCTACGCCGGGGTGCCCGCCCGGGACCTGCCCCTCACCGAATGCCTCAAAGACGTGGTGGCCCGGTTCCTCCCGTACTGGCACGAGACCATCGCCCCGGCGGTGCGGGCCGGCCGGCGGGTGCTCATCGCCGCGCACGGCAACAGCCTGCGGGCTTTGGTAAAATACCTGGACCACATCCCCGACGACAAGATCGTCTCCCTCAACATCCCCACCGGCATCCCCTTGGTGTACGAACTGAACGACGACCTGACGCCCATCCGCTCCACCTATCTGGGCGACCCGGCCCGGGTCCAGGCCGCCATCCAGTCCGTGGCCGACCAGTTGAAGAAGAAGTCGTGAGAGATGTAGAGATGTAAGGCGGGAAAAATGTAGGGCGGGAAAGCGCAGCGCATCCCGCCATCATCATTTAGCTTGCAGAAAAATCATGCCTTATGAAAAACGCGCCTGCCTTTGGGGGGCGCGTTTTTATTCACGGTCCGGAAGACCGAAACGGCGGGAGGCGCTGCGTTTTCCCTCCCTGCGGCCCTGGTTACTAATCGGCCGGGCGGCTTGACCATTTTGCCTTTGCCTTCGGAAACTGTTAAGGACTTCTCCCCTATATTCACTTGTTGTTGGTGGCACCGGCGTCCCGCCGGTGTGTTTTTGCGATCGCATCCCGAACTCGGCAGTTAAGCCTCTCAGCGCCGACAATACTGCACGCTTCCTGTGTGGAAAGATCGGACGCCGCCAGAGTTGATTTCATAGCCCAACCCCGCCTTCGGAAAGGAGGCGGGGTTTTTTATGACATAAAATTCGAATTTTGCTACGCGGTTATTTAGAAAATATTTACGAAAAAGGTGTCTGTCCCTAATTTCGTGACAAAGTCGGGCTTTTTTATTAGGAAAATTGCAGGAGATCTATAATCATGGCGCCCCAATTTACCAGGATAACCGTCAATGAACGGCAAATGGGAGGGATGCCCTGTATCCGGGGCCTGCGTATCCCCGTAGCTACCGTGCTGGCGATGGTGGCGGACGGTATGACTAACGAGGAAATTATGGCGGCGTTTCCCGATCTTGAACCCGAGGACATCAAGGAAGCCCTGCGCTATGCGGCGGAGGCGGTCCGGGAGCCGGGGTTGCCCATCGTCCTGGTCCCATGAAATTCTTGGTGGATAATGCCTTGTCTCCTTTGGTTGCCAAGGGCTTGCAGGACCTCGGCTTTGATGCGGTCCATGTTCGGGATTTTAGTCTGCAGGCCGCCGATGGTGCCGAAATATTTGCAAGGGCATTGGAGGAAGACAGAATAATCGTTTCCGCCGACACGGATTTCGGCACCCTCTTGGCCTTATGGCATTTCAACAAGCCCTGTGTCATTATTTTTCGGCGAGGTGCTGAACGACGTCCCGAACAACAACTAGCCCTGTTGCTTGCCAATCTAACCACTATAACTGAGGCCCTGGAACAGGGGAGCGTCATCATCTTTGAACACCAGCGTATTCGGGTCAGGGCTTTGCCTATTCCTACTACGTGGAATTATTGATTAACCCTTAACAAATACTGACAAATCCCCCCTGACCCCCCTTTAGCAAAGGGGGGAAAATGAAAGGACTGTTGGACTACTGAACGCAGTAGCAATAGCCTTCGTCTCAGGCGCCCTCCCCCTTGATGGGGGAGGGCCGGGGTGGTGGTGGCGAAATTATTCGGAATGACAGGCAGTTGCCTTATTCGCCCCCCTCCCCCAACCCCCTCCCACCGTGGGGAGGGGGCTGAAAAAACAGGAAACTGCAAAATCCCTACCGGACAGCACTGGCGTCGTTGCAACCTTCATTACCGGCGGCCATCTGGTAAACCCTCTGACGCATTAGCTGCCCCAAGGAATGCCTCGTAAGAGCAGGCGATCGCAGATCTTGCAGGCATTCTTTCCTGGGGTCGATGATCCTGAAACGCTAGTCGACCTCACACAGGAGGATGAACCCGGTGTCGGAGGAGATGGCAGCGACCCGGAAATCCATCATGATGGCCCTGTTAACATCGGGCCGGATGGCCTCTTCTTGGTTTTCACCATTAGCGGGGACCGTGGATACCCCTGATTTGCCAATATGCCTCTTTATATCATATAGTTAGGCTATTTTCATCAATTTAAGAGGCATAATCCGGGCTGAAATTTGCCAGGGGCTCAGGGCCAAAGGCGTTTGTCATTACAGCCAGCCAAATCCCTGAATCTGAAGATTGGTAAGCCCCAGATCTTTGGCCTTGCGGACAACTTTTCGATATTCCTCGCTGGTTATTCTCCGAGATATTTCCGGATAATTAAAAGCTTGGTGAGCCGGGGTGTATTGAGCCATGATATTGACATACGTATTTTGGGGCAGATTTGTCGCGATCCACTCCATAATTTTTTCCGAACCGCCTGTATTATTTGGCATCACCAGATGCCGAACCATCAGTCCTCTTTGCATGAGGCCCTGTTTGGTAGGTTTGGCCACGCCCACCTGCCGGTTCATCTCAAAAATTGCCTCTCTGGTAATTTCAGGATAATCCTCCGCCCCGGCAGAAAACTTAGCCGACATGGCGCTATCCCAATATTTGAAATCAGGGAGGTAAATATCGACAATTCCGTCAAGCAGCCTGAGTATTTCAAGGCGCTCCCATCCACAGGTGTTGTAAACAACCGGGAGGCGCAATCCTTTGCCTGCGGCCACATCAAGAGCTTTCAGGATGTGGGGGGAATAATGGGTGGGGGTGACAAGGTTAATATTGTGACACCCTTTTTGTTGCAGTCGCAGCATCATTCCGGCAAGTCCATCAATGTCTGTTTCAGAGCCTCTGCCGAAATGGCTGATTGTCCAGTTTTGACAAAAGACACACCGTAAACTGCAATGGGAAAAAAAGACCGTACCTGAACCGTTTTTCCCCACCAGCGGTCTTTCTTCCCCAAAGTGCGCGTGATACGACGAAATAATAAGTGCGGCGCCGGGAGCGCGACAGACTCCGCTCTTTCCCCGGAGACGATTATCTCCGCATTTCCTTGGACAGAGCCGGCAACTTTCCATCATGGCCCAGAGTTTTTCCGCCCGCTTTTGCAGTTCCCCCGTTTTATGAAGTTGCAGATACGCCGGTTCAAAATCAGAGCCGGTTTTACCAATCTTTTCAAATTGAGTCCTTGGCTCGTTAATGGAGGATTCCGTTTCAGTGCAATTAAGGAAGATTGAAGGCATCCCGACCAAGAAACAGAGTTTGGCAGTGTTTCCCAGGAAATCTCTGCGCGTATATTTTTTAAGCAACAAATCTTCCATTTTGCCTACCTCCTCGCAGTTGCTTCTCATGAGAAGCGTTTTCTGTGGGTGGGGCCGGGAAAGCGGCTCCTGCGAGCCCTCACTTCTTTGTTTCACTCCCCGGCACCAGGGGCACGAACATCACGGGCAGACGTTTATCCTCCACCAGTTTGCCGGATTTTTTCCGGAGGAGGAGAAGCTGCTGCACCTGCCTCCGGGGTCCCACGGGGACCACCAGGCGTCCGCCCTCCTTGAGCTGGGCGGCCAGGGCCGGGGGCGGTTCGGGTGCGGCGGCGGTCACCAGAATGGCGTCGAAGGGAGCCTCCTCCGGCCAGCCGGCGTAGCCGTCGCCGGTGCGCACCCGGACGGCGCCGTATCCCAGTTCCTGCAGGCGCGTCGCGGCGGCCCGGGCCAGCTCCGGCAGGAGTTCGATGGAGTAGACCCGTCCGGTGAGTTCGGCCAGCACCGCGGCCTGGTAGCCCGAGCCGGTGCCCACCTCCAGGACCTTGTCGCCGGTCTTGACTTCGGCCCACTGGGTCATCAGGGCCACGATGTAAGGCTGGGAGATGGTCTGCCCGGAGCCGATGGGCAGGGGCATGTCGCTGTACGCCAGGGGCGCCAGGTGTTCCGGCACGAAGCGGTGGCGGGGCACCCGGCCCATCGCCGCCAGCACTCTGGGGTCGGTGATGTCCCGACCTTTGAGCTGCCTGGCCACCATGCGCTCCCGGTCGGCGGTGTAAGGATCGGCGGCCCGGAGCGGCGCGGCCGCCCACAGGCTGAGGATGACGGCCAGCAGGAGCATGACTGGCTGGAGCGGCATGGCGCTTTTCTCATTTTATGAACAAGTGAACAGCAAGGGGGTAATTTTTCTTCTTTTCCGACCGTGGTTCCGGTTCCTCCTCCAGCCCGGCTCTGTCATGTCGGCGCCCTGGCCGGCAGAATTCAAGATTTCGGCCCCGGAACCCGATGCAGACCTATGGAATACCTGACTTTTCACGTCCCCGGGAAGGGGCCGGCGGGGGGCCGCTCCCGGCTGTCCGGCACGGAAATTGCTTCGGCAATCTGAAGTTTCCTGTGTCCTTCCGACAATTTTATAAAATATCCATCCTGGACAAAAGGGTATTCCGGGCCTTTTCCCGGGCTGCCGGGTATCCGGATGGTGATAACCACAGAGGAGGCAGTCATGCAACGGTATCTGGTTCTCATTTTGGGGCTCCTGGTGGCGCTCAGCCAGACGGCGTCCTGTATCCCCACCCTGGTGGTGGCCGCCGCGGTGAAATCCCACCGGGACCGGCAGGGCTTGTGTGACCCTGCGTCCCTGGAGAAGATAGTCATCGGCGAGACCCGGGAGGCCGAGGTTCTGGAACTGCTGGGCCAGCCCTGGCGCACCTCCGCCGATTACCAGGGGGCCAAGCAACTGGTCTACCGCCTGGACAAACAGCGCGAGACCAAGGAAGGCACGGAGGTCCGGACGGAATTCGTCACCATCACCTTCCAGAAGGACGGCAAAGTGGAGCGGGTGGACCGGGCCGCGGGATAGCTGACCGGCGGCCCCGAGCCTCGGTTCAACCAAAGCATGGGCAAAGGATGGTTGGGGGGGAGATTATGGTGATATGTCCCGGCAGCCGTCTACTCAGGCAGCCGACCGGCCGCCACCAGCAACCGGGGGGCGCCCGTGAGGGGTAGACGGTAGGAGTGGAGAGCCGGGGGGGTCAGGTTCAGGGTGGGGGCCAGGATGGACGCCTGCTCCAGTTCCGAGGGGGGCAGGTTGGGCCCTTTGAGGGCCAGAAGGCGGCCGCCGGGCTTCAATAAGGGGGCCGCCAGGGTAAAAAAGCGGGCAAGGGGCAGGGCGCCCCGGGTGGCCACCGCCCCATAGTCGGGACCCCACCGGGCGGCCAGGTCCGGGGTCAGGTGCACGGCGGCCACGGTCACCTCCTTCAGGTGCAGGATGGCCATCAGGTAGGTCAGGAAGGCCGCCTTCTTGCCCCGGCCCTCCACCAGGGTGAGGCGCAACTCCGGCCGGACGATCTTCAGCGGCACCCCCGGAAAGCCGGCCCCGGCCCCCACATCCGCCAGGGAGTCGGCCTCCCCCAAAAACGGCAGCACCGCCAGGGAGTCCAGAAAATGTTTGACCACCACCTCCCCGGGGGTTCTGAGGCCGGTTAGGTTGATGCGCGCGTTCCAGCGGCCCAGTTCTTCGAGGTAAAGGCGGAAGGCTGCCAGGACGGCGGCCTCCAGGTGCAACCCCAATTCCCGGGCCCCCTTGGGGAGGAGTTCCAAAGCCGCGGCGACCTCCTGCGAGTCCAGGAGGACGCCGCCCCGGGGACCGGCGGAAGGGCCTCCCCGGCGGGTGGGGAAAGGCTTCTTTTTAGGCATGCGCGTAAGGAGAACCCCTGGCCGACTTCCCTTCAGATGCACATTTAAGGAGCACACTTCCCAGTAAGGCTTGGGCTTACTTATACCATGTTGCCGCCCGCAGGTGGTAGATTGCGGTCCGGGGGCCGCCTCCGAACGGGAAAAGAACTCTTCTTCAGCATATCGATGGGCTTCCGGCAATCTCCGGTGAACCGACAATAAATGGGGATATGGTCAAGGGCGGCCTATGGCCGCCGCCCTGCTGCATGGTTATTTTGGTAGCCGCAGCCATCAGGCTGCGTCCGGCGCCCCGGACAGAAAAGACGTCGTGAAGGGCAGGAGATAGGGCGGCCTGCGGCCGCCGGCCCCGGCGTGCGCGGCGCGCCTTAGGACTACTGTCCGAAGCAGTAGCTTCGGGAGCATTGCGTTCCCAAGCAGGAGCTTGGGAACGAGGTTTTCGCTGCTCCTCATCCCTTCCCCGTCACTTGTGGGTGATGCTCAGCTCCCGGTGGGAGGGGGAATAAAACCCGTAACACATGAGGGTCTTGCAAAATTCTCCTTTTGTCTTAGGAAAGGGCGGCGGTTTTGAAAACGCTCTGCAAGATGCCAACCTCTTTCATGGTGCGCGGTGCGCACCCTACGCGGGGACCAGAACATCGGAGGATTCTGTAGGGTGCGCACCGCGCACCATGATTTTTCGGAAATCGTAATGCTGTCCGTAAGTTTTGC
>VGSQ01000019.1 GCA_016874975.1 Deltaproteobacteria bacterium | reverse complement strand
CCATCAATCCACCGCGGGGGTGGTTTTCTCCAGGATAGCCGGGGAAATTTCCAGGAATAATTCCGTGAACCGCACCACGCCCACCATCCGCTGCTCTTCCATGACCGGCATCATGTCCAGGTTTTCCTGCACCATCAGAAACAGGGCCTTGGCCATGGAATCATCGGCTTTTACGGAAACCTTGACAGGACTCATGACTTCACTTACCGGTCTTTCGGCATGCTTTTTCATGCGGGGGCCGAACAGGTCAACCATGACGATGTCCAGGGTGGGATCGGTCTGGACCAGCTTGCTCTCCCGCAAAAAATCCATATCCAGGCCTTTCAGCAGGTCTTTAGGGGTCAGGATGCCGACCAGCTGATACTTTTCATTGAACACCAGCATGGTCCGAAGTTCAGAAACCCCGGCGTGCCTGAGGGCCGACTCCTGCACGGTGGCCACCGCCTGTCGGAGGGTGAACCAATAGGGGATGTGGGGATAATCCTCCAAGAGGATCATCACTTCACGGATTTTCTTCTTTTGAAGCATGGGAGCCTCCTGGGCCGACCAGTTATTGCAAAGGAAGCTGTCTTCGGATCCGCCACCAGGCGGGGGAAGACGGCGCCCAGAGCTGCAAAGGCCGTCGCCCAAGGGAGCGACGGGATTCAGGCTTCGTCCCTTTCAGGAGCGAGACCCCGGACCATCGGGCAGGCGGACGCGGGTCCAGGCCTGCTCTGCCTTGTCATTCCTGGACCATTTCCTTCATTTCCGGATAGTTGCGGATGACGTTGATAAGCTGGACGGTCCGCCTCTCCAGGCGTCGTTTAAAGATGGCGAAGATGTTTTTCATGACCCGGTAGCCGGCCTCCTGGTGGCGGTCGAGGAGGCGCAGAAATTCCATTCCGGGGACCAGAAAGAGCTCGGACGGTTCGGTGCACAGGGCGTTGGACTTGTGGGTCCGGTCGGTGGGGGAGAGGGCCGACCAGCCGAAGGAGTGTCCGGATTTCACCGAGCCCAGGGACATCATCACCCGGGGCGAGACCTCCACTTCCAGGAGAACCTTGCCCCGTTTGAGCATATACAATAAAGCCGCGGGATCGTTTTCGTTGAAGATGATTTCCCGTTCCTTGCCTTCCCGGGGCCGGACCAGAGGCTGCAGTTCCTCCAGCATGGGATCGGTGAAGTCCTGCAGGAGAAGGATTTTTTTCAAGTCGTCAAGGCTTACCATACCGCGCTCCTTGTCAGACCAGACCGGATAAGATGAAAAACAGCAGCAGGAAGGCCGTGGCCACCGCGGCGCCGATCCCCACTGGTGCGGCGCCGCTGGCCAGGGTCTGTTGCAGGACCAGGTTTTTTTCCCGGAGTTCCTCTCCGCGCAGCCCCCGGGCCAGCCAGCAGGGATAGAGCAGGACCTGGGCCAGGCGGAAGGGGAGGTCGCGCGACCGGCGGCCCAGCCATCCGGCCAGTCCCAGGCTGAAGACCTGCTCGGCCCGTTCGTTCACGCCGTTCAGGACCCGGTCCGAAATGCGGTAAAAGAGGCGTCCCCCCCGGCGGTAGAACCAGTCCGTATCGATTGAAATAGTTTCGGTTCGTTTAAGCAAAGGGAGGAAGAGGAAAAAGACGAGACCTGAAAACATGAGAAGTTGTAACTGGTTTACCACATGATGAACGGTATAGGCCTGATAAGTGACTTCAAAAGGCAGAATCTGATAAAGCGGTTGGGGATAAACCCCCAAAAAAATACACAAGAAAGACAAAAAGCCCATGGCCGTCAGCATGGATTTGTTGGTTTCACCCGGCCGGAGTCCCTTATCTTTAGCAAAGAAAACAAAATAAGGAAACTTGATGCCTGCATGAAGGAAGACCCCGGCTGAAGCGATCTCCAACACCAGCCAAACCCAGGCCAGATGTTGTTGGATGGCCCCTTGAATAATAAGGGACTTACTGGTAAACCCACTGGTTCCGGGGAAGGAGGATATGGAAAGAGCACCGATGACTCCAAACACCATGGTCCAGGGCATCGTCTTGTAAAGTCCCCCGAGTTCTGTACATTTACTTTTGCCGACCATTGCCAAAACCGCTCCGGCCGACATCCATAGCAGGGCCTTATAAATGATATGGCAGAAGGCATGGGCAATGCTGCCATTGAGGGACATCATAGTCCCGATGCCCACCCCGACTACCATAAATCCCACCTGGTTGATGATGCTGTAGGCGAGAATCCTTCTCATGTCATTTTCTAACAGTGCGTAAATAATTCCATATATTGTCATCAGGCACCCGACGAGGATGAGAACTTCCCATCCGGGATACCCTCGGACCAAAGTATAAACCGCGGTCTTGGTGGTATAGGCGCTCAAGATAACCCCTCCGGTAACCGTGGCTTCCGGATAGGCATCCGAGAGCCAGGCGGAAAATGGCGGGGCGGCTGCGTTAATTAAAAAACCAAGCAGGATTAAACCGGTTCCCCAGTTCCTTTCGGCCATAGCCTCAAAGGACACTGAACCCGTCTGAGAGATATAGAACACTATTCCGGCTAACAGGCAAAGGCCGCCAAAAATGTGCACTAAAATGTAGCGCAGGCCGGCGTTATAAGCTTTTTGGGTTCTTCTGGCCAAAATCAAAAAGGTTGAAGAAACCGCCATGACCTCCCAAAAAAAATATAACGAAACCAGATCACCGGAAAAGACAACACCTAGAGAACTCCCAACATAAAAGAGGGCGGCTATATGTTGGGTGTTGTCTTTTAAATGAAAGGCATAAAGGAAGGCGGCAAAGGCATTTATAGTGAAAATGTATCCAAAAACCAGGCTGATTTTGTCAACCCGCAAAAGAGTTAGGTTGTAGCCGAAGAAATGATAATGCCAGGAAGCGCCTATTTCTAATTGAGAAATCAGAAAAAAAGCGGCCAGCGGCAAAAGGACTACGAAAACATTTTTGAATTTACTTTTAAAACAGGGGACCAGAAAAGCCCCCAGGATTAAAATAGCAGCAGGTGGAATGTTAGTCATAGTAATCTCCCGGCACTTTTAGAAAGAAACCGACTAATTTAGACAGCAGGATAAGAGCCGCACAGGAAACGAAACCAAGCAAGGAATAGAAGCCTATGAACCCATCAAAACCGAAATGGGCCTTAGGGGGAACGAAAAAATCCACTACAACCAATGCAATGCAGACTCCACAAAGGGCAATCCATAGTTTTTTTATGTTTTCCGCCCTGTCAAAAAAGTTGATTTCCGTTTTTGAGTCCTTCAAGTATTCGCCCCCTTACAAACCGGCTAGTTCCGCTAGTCGCAGAAATGGAAAAGGATAAAAAAAGAACAGGATGGTGCAGACAGCGGTTATTATTAGTGGAACAAGGCACCATAGAGGAGCCTCTTGGGTGGTGTTGTCGGAAAGGGATTGATCGCCTTGAAAGAAAAAAGCCCGGTACACAATGGGGAAAAAATAGGCCGCATTTAGTAAAGAACTGCTCAAAATGACGAGCAGCATCGGCCATTGATGTGCTTGCAGCGTCCCCAACACCAGATACCATTTACTTAGAAACCCTCCGGTAGGCGGCAACCCGATTACGCTCAAGGCCCCCACGAAAAAGGCGGCCATGGTGACCGGCATCCGTTTGCCGATGCCGACCAAGTCACTGAGGTATTTCTTCCTGGTGGCCACATAGATGGCGCCGGCGCAGAAAAACAGGGTGATCTTGCCGAAGGCGTGCATGGCGATATGCACCATGCCGCCCACCAGGGCTTTGGGCGAAAGCAGGGCCGCCCCCAGCACGATGTAGGACAACTGGCCGATGGTGGAGAAGGCCAGGAGGCGTTTCAGTTCATTCTGAGTCAGGGCGATCAGGGAGGCGACGATGATGGTGAAGGCGGCCACGCAGGCCACCGCCGCGCCCAGATGGAAAGAGGCCAGCAGGTCAAGGCCGAACACCCCGGTGAGGACCCGGAGGATGCAAAAGACCCCCACCTTGACCACGGCCACGGCATGGAGCAGGGCGCTCACCGGGGTGGGCGCCACCATGGCCGCGGGCAGCCAGGCGTGCAGGGGCATGACGGCCGCCTTGGCAAAGCCGAACAGAAACATGAACAACAGGACCCCCAGCAGGACCGGCGAGCCGGCGCGCGGCAGAAAACCCTGGCTTGTGAATTCCAGCGTGCCCGACAGGTGATAGGAGAAGATCATGGCCGGCAGCACCAGACCGATGGAGGAGCCCACGATATAGAGGAGATACTTGCGGCCCGAGCGCCGCGCCTCCGCATCCTGGTGGTGGGTGACCAGGGGATAGGTGGCGAAGGACAGCATCTCGTAAAACAGATACAGGGTGAAGAGATTGGCGGAAAAGGCCGCGCCGATGGTGGCCGACAGGGCCAGGGCGAAAAAGCAAAAATAACGGGTCTGGCCGTGCTCCTGCAAGCCCCGCATATAGCCGATGGAATAGGCCGAGGTGATGATCCACAGCGAAGAGGCCACCAGGGCGAAGAGCATCCCCAGGGCGTCCACCCGCAGGCGGAAGGCCACCCCGGGCAGGACTTCGGCCAGGGTGCAGACCAGCTCCCGGCCCTCCAGGACCGTCGGCAGCATGGCCAGGACGAGGAGAAACTTCAGGCCGGCGGCGCCGAAGGTCCAGGCCTCCCGGACGTTGGCGCTCCGGCTGGACATCAGGATCGGGACCACTCCGAGGGACACCAGCACGGCCAGCAGCGGTTTGAGGGAAGGCAGCGGTTCCACGTCGGTCCACCTGTTTTCAGAGCATCATTTCCGGAATGGCGTGGCGGATCACCCGGCCGACGATTTCTCCGGTGTAGAGGCCCACCAGGATCAGACTGAGGGCCGTTATCCACAGGGGCACCAGCATGCCCAGCGGGGCTTCCCGGACGGCCGCCCCGCCCTCGCCGTGGGCCGGGCCGTGGGAGGCCCCCAATGGTTCGAAATAGCCGATCTCAAAAATCCGGAAAAACAGTACCACGCCCACCAGGCTGCTCCCGAGCAGGGCCGCCAGAAACCCGTAATGGCCGCTCTGGATGGCCCCCAGCAAAAGATACCACTTGCTGAAGAACCCGCAGGTCGGCGGCACCCCGATGATGGACAGGGCCCCCACCACCAGCGCCCCCATGGTCCAGGGCATGGTCCGAAACAGGCCCGACAGACTTTCCAACCGGCTGTTCCCCTTGACGTGGATGATGTTTCCCACGGCGAGAAAGAGGCAGAAGGTCATCAGGGCGTCGTTGACGATATGCAGGACCGCCCCGGTGAAGCCCGCCCGGTTGCCCAGCCAGAACCCCCCCACCATGTAGCCCACCTCGGCCACCACGATGTAGGTCAGCATCCGCTTCACGTCCTTTTCGGCCAGGGCCAGCAAGGACCCGGCGACGATGGCGATCACCGCCAGCCAGACCACGGCGTCGTTCAACTTGAGGACCAGAAAGGCGTAGTCCAGGGTGAAGACGGTCAGGATCATGCGGATCATGACATAGACCATCACCTTGGTCATGAGGGGGGCCACCAGGCTGCTCACCGGAGAGGGCGCATAGGTGTAGGCGTTGGGCAGCCAGGCATGGAGCGGGAAAAACCCCATCTTCAGCCAGATCCCGACCATCATGATCACGAAGGCCACGATCACCACGTTCGAGCCGTGCAGGGGTTGCAGCAAACGGGAGATGTCCTCCATGTTCAGCGAACCGGTGACGATATACAGGTAGCCGACGCCCAGGAGATAAAAACAGGCGCCGATGGTTCCCATGAAGATGTAATGGAGACTGGACAGGGCCGCCCGGCCTTTCCCCAGGGCGATCAGGGCATAGCCGGTGATGGCGGCGATTTCCAGCAGCACATACAGGTTGAAGGCGTCGCCGGTGACCACCATCCCCAGCAGACCGGTGACAAACAGGACATAGAGGGTATAAAAAGGGCCGGCTTTTTCCGGGAAATCTCTTTCCACGGTGGGCCGGGCGGCCATCAGGTTGACGAATCCCACCGCGGCGATGATGACCAGGACCAGGGTGTTCAGATGGTCCACCCGGTAGTAGATCCCCCAGGGAGGGGGCCAGCCCCCGAACCAGTAGAGACCCGGGATGCCCAGGAGCACGTCGACCAGCAACCCCAGAGAAACCAGGAGGCTGCCGGCCATCGCGGCCACGGCCAGGGGGAAACACCACACCGGCCGGAGCCAGCCGGCGGCGCTGATGAAAAACGAAGCCAGCAGGGGGATGATGACCAGCAGGGCGGGATAGTGTACGTTCATGGCTCGCGAATCTGCTTGAGGATTTCGTCCTCTTCCAGGGTCTGGTGGCGCTGGTAAACCGTCACGGCAACGGCCAGGGCCACACCCAGCGTGGCCACCGAGACCACGATGGCGGTGAGCATCAGCACGTGGGGCAGGGGGTTGATGTAATCGGCGGCCCGGACGGCCTGGTGGGCGACGTCGTGGCTGTGCTCGATGATGGGGATGGTGGCCCCTTTCTTAACCCCGATGGACACATAGAACAGGATGATGGCCGTCTGAAAAATGTTCATCCCCACGATCTTCTTCACCAGGTTGTTCTTGGCGATCATGCCGTAGAGACCGACCATCATCAGCGTGATGTAAATCCAATAATTGTATCTGGCGATGACCAGCCCCAGGATCTCTTCCATGGCCTACAACCCCTCGTCATAGCGGCCCCGGGAGGCCAGATTCTTGAAGATCCAGACCATGGTGCCCATGACCGCCATGCCAACCCCCACCTCCACCAGGAAAATCCCGTGGGACCGGGCCATGATCGGCCCCCCCGGCAGCAGGGCGGCCAGGGCCTGGTAGTCCAGGAAGTTGTATCCCAGGACCAGACACAGGACCCCGGTCCCGGTGTAGATGAGCACTCCCAGGGGACTGAAAAGGGCGCTGGTCTTTTCCCCCATGCGCTTCAGGGCGGTGCGCAGGTTGTGGGACACGGAAAGGAGGATGATGCTGGCCCCCAGGATCACCCCTCCCTGAAATCCCCCGCCGGGGCTGTAATGCCCGTGGGCGATGACGTACAGGCCGAAAATCTGGATGAAGGGGATCAGATAGCGGCAGATCGTTTCGATGATGAGATCGTAAGGCGTCCAGATGCTGTCCACCGGCTCGAATTCCCGGACCGGCAGGACAAACTCCCCCCCGTCCTTGATCCGGAAGGTCAGCCCGGTCAACCGGTGCCGGAACTGTCGGGGGGCCGGCGGCCGGCGGCGGGGGACCCGCAACAGCAGGAAACAGGCCACCCCGGCGCAAAAAATCACCGTGGTCTCAAACATGGTGTCAAAACTCCGGTAATCGGCCAGCACCGAGGTCACCGCGTTGGGCACGGCGGTTTCCTCCAGGGTCTTTTCCAGGTAGCGGGGCGAGACATGGAGGCTCGCCGGGGACTCGGGGTCCCCGAACGGGGGAAAGTCGATGGTGGCATAGACCAGGATCGCCCCCACCAGCGCCACAATGATAAGTCCCAGGGCTTTCAATCCTTCGTCCTCCGGGTGGTATGGTACACCGCGGCGATGAAAAATACGGTGCTGACCCCGGCGCCCACCGAGGCTTCGGTGAAGGCCACGTCCACCGCCCCCATGATCGCCCAGAGCAGGCACATCATGAAACTGTAGGCCCCGAACAGGATGGCCGCTCCCAGCAGGTCCCGGATCATGAGCGCGCCGATCCCGCAGAGCACCACCAGGGTCAGGATGAGCAGGTCCAGTTGCCAGATCATCGGCTCACCTCCGGGGGTCCCCCTTCTTCCAGGGCTCCAGGCCCGCCCGGAACCCGGCGTCCATGATGGCATGGGTGGCCGTCGGGCTGGCCAGAAAGATGAAGACCAGGATCAACATCAGCTTCAGTCCGGTCAGCACGGAATCCAGGGTCAGGGGAAACAGTTGATGCAGGCCCAACCCGAGCAGGACCATCAGAGCCCCCATGGTGTCCAGCTTGCCGGCCGGATGCAGCCGGGAGTAAAAGTCGGGGAAACGCAGGAGGCCCAGCGTCCCGCCGGCAAAAAACAACAGCCCCGCCACCACACAGACGATCACCAGCAGAGCGATCACCATATTTCCCCCTTTATGGGTGCGCCGCCACCCGCAGCCGGCGCGGTTTTCGGACCCCGGCTGCAGACCGGGCGCCGCCGGCGCGGTTAAAAAAGCTCTTCATAAAGCCCCTTGCGCTTCTGGAAATACCGGGAGGCCGCCAGGACGGCGATAAAATTCAACAGGGCATAGGCCAGGGCGATGTCCACGAACATGTCCAGCCGGTGATACAGCAGGCCGATCAGGATCAGCAGCACCGTGGTCTTGGTGCCGATGGCGTTCACCCCGATCATCCGATCCAGCACCGTAGGGCCGACGATGCCCCGGTAGAGCGACAGCATCATCAGAAAGCCCAGAAAGAGACCGCAACCCAGGAAAAAATGGTCCACCGTCAATCCTCCCCAAAGGCCCGGGCGATGCGCCGTTCCATCTCCCCGGGCAGACCTGCGGCGCTGACCTGGTCAATGGCGTGGACGCTGAAGTCCCGGTGAAAATCGACGTAAATCGTCACCGTCCCCGGCGTCAGGGTGATCGAATTGGCGAAGGTCACCTGGGCCAGGTCGCTTTTCAAGCGGGTCCGGAACCGGATCACCTGGGGGTCGATCAGTTCCAGCATGCGGGGGTGAAAAGTAAGAAACATCACATGCAGGGCCGCCCGCAAAATCTGATACAGCAGCCATGGCAGATACCCCAGAAACCCGAAAAACGTCCGGAAGGTTCTCCCGGTGATGGGTCCGGAAAAGAGAAGGTCTGCGGAAAAATAGGACACCAGGGCGCTGGACAGGACGCCCAGCGTCAGGTGCAGGGCGTCGAACTTTCCGGACAACAGGCACCAGACCCCCAGCATCATGATAAACGTGGCTCCGTAGGCGGAACCGCTCCTCTTCTCCTCCTGGACGAGGGGAAGCTCGAGCTGCGGCTGTTCGGCGGCGTCTTTTTTCATGTCTTCCTGCTTAAAGGGATAAGATGTTGCTTTTCTAAGGTTTTTGCATAACACCCCTTGCGGCGGTTGTCAAAGCCCATTTTGGAGCCGGTTCGGGCGGCGCATCCCCCCCGGCAGAGCCGCTCAGCCCTTGGCCAGGAGCACCGGCATCCCCATAAGGGGCCAGATGAACCAGACAAACACGGCCAGCACCGTCATCAGCACCAGGCTGGGAATCCAGCCGTAGAGGAAGAAGTCGGCCGTGGTGAACTGCTTGGACTCGTAGGCGATGGCGTTGGGCGCGGCGCCGATGAGCAGGTTAAACGGCATGCCCGCGGTGACCAGCGAGGCGAAGAGGATGACATGGCCCGCCACCCCCAGGTAGTTGGCGATGACCAGGGACACCGGCAGACTGATGGCGATGGCGGCCACGTTCATGATGAAATTGGTCATGATCAGGACGAAGAAGGCGATGCCCAGGATGAACACCAGGGGCGGGGCCTTGAGGAACATGGTGAGCCAGTGCACCGCCAGCCACTGGGCCGCGCCCGTCTTCCAGAGGCAGAAGCCGATGGACATGGCGCCCCCGAACAGCAGGATGATGTTCCAGGGGATGGCCTCCAGGTCCTCAACCGTCAGAGTCTTGGTCATGAAGAAGGCGATGGTGCCGATGAGCATGATGCCGGCCCGGTCCATGTCCTGGAAGGCCTTCACCGGGGCGAAGGACTTGAGCATGAACAGGGTGATGATGCCCACCATGGTGGTGATGACGAACTTTTCCTTGTTGTTCATGGGACCCAGTTCTTTGCCCAGCGCGGCCGCCTTCTCCCGCAGTCCGGGGATGCGGTCCCGTTCGGGCTTAAACAGGATGGTGATCAGGAACCAGATGATGAAGGTCATGAGCAGGCCCACGGGCAGCAGGTACCAGGTGAGCTCGAAAAAGCCCACGTCGTAGCCCTGGGGATAAGCCACCCCGCCGATGGTGATCCCCTTGGTGAATTCCCGGAACATCCCCGCCGCGGCCACGCCCCGGGCCGCGCCCAGGTAGGTGATGATGGAGCCCGCGCCGGCCACCCAGGCCATGCCGATGAAGAGCCCCTTGCCGAACTTGGTGGGCTGGTCCGACTCGCTGTAAAGGGCGTGGATGGCCATCAGCAGGGGGAAGATGGCCGCGGCCACCGCGGTGTGGGCCATGAGCAGCGTCATGGCGGCCACCACCAGAAACGTTCCCAACAGGATCAGATTGGTCTTTTCCCCCACCAGTCCCAGCATCTTGTAGGCCATGCGCTTGGTGAGGCCGCTGGCGCTGAAGGCCAGGCCGATGACCACGGAGCCGAAAATGAACCAGACCGAGGGGTCCAGGAAGTCTTTGAGGGCCTGGTCCGCCGGGCGGATGTAAAAGAGCACCTGAAAGAGGCCGATGGCGATGGCGGTGGCGCCGATGGGCATGACCTCGAACACCCACCAGATGCCGGCCATGAGGAAGAGGCCCAGGGCCATCTTCCCCTCCCAGGAAAGCTTGAAGATCTTGCCGTTGGGGTCCACCGCATCGGGCAGGGTCTGCACCGCGTAAAAGCCCAGGAAAATCCCCAGACCCAGAAGAATGAAGATGATGCGCTTCCAGTTGATGACCTTTTTGGGCGGCGCCAGGACAATTTCTTCGGGCATCTCCGGCAGGCCCGCGCCCACCGGCATTTTCTTGGTTTCTTCAGCCATGGGTTGATATCCTCCAGGAACTTGCGGATCGTCTTATTCACCCAGCACGAGCTTGGAAATTTCGCTGAAGAGGTCGCTCAGGCGGACCATGCCCGCCACCTTGTTCCGGGCCGTCACCGGCATGATGCCCACGTTCTCTTTAATCATGAGAAACAGGGCCTTGGCGATGGGAGCTTCCGCGTCCACCGTCACCCTGATGGGACTCATCACCTCACTCACCGACTTCTGGGACTGCTCCTTCAGGCCGGGGCCGAACAGGTCCCCCATGAGCACCATGAGGTTGGGGTCCGCCTTCACCAGGGCCGTCTCCTGGAGAAACCGGGGCTCCAGGCCCTTGATGATGTCCCTGAGGGTGAGAATCCCCATGAGCTGGTACTTTTCATCGAAGACCAGCACGGCCCGGGGCTCATAGGAGCCCTCAAACCTGATGGACGCCTCCCTGACGATGGCCATGGCCTGGCGCAGGGTAAACCAGTAGGGGATATGAGGATAATCCTCCAGAGGAATCATGAGTTCCTTCACCTTTTTTTCAGCAGGCATGGGCCGCCTCCAAGTGGTTTTTGTGAATCATGGCACATAACCTGGGTTCCATTTAAGCACGGAGGGAATTAAGACGGGATTAAGAATGTGGAAGAGGCTGTTAAATTTTTGTTAAATTCCCCGGCGCCCGCACCCTGCCCCTTCATGCGCGGACCCGGGCAGGACGCCGCGGCTCCGCCGGGGCGCACCGTGCACACCGACGGCGGCTGAAGCCCCCGGTTGACAGACCGGGGCGGCTAAGGTATGCATCAAGGGCAGTTCTTTGCCAACCCCCACCCTCGGGGTGACCGCTATGCTGATCCTGCTCATGGTATTGCTGGCCGGCCTGTGGCTCTGGCCCGTGGGGCCCGAGGCCCGGCCCCTCCGGCCCCCGGAGCCTCTCCCGCCGGGGCTGCGTCTGCCTTATTTCCGTCTGCCCGAGGGGCTCACCCTCTGCGGCGAGGCGGTGCCCTTCCAGGAGCCGGAAGTGCGGGAGGCCCTGGACCGGGAATTCACCATTGTCGTCTGGAACCGGGCCCAGACCCTCATGTGGCTCAAGCGGGCCAACCGCCATTTCCCGGACATCGCCAGGAAGATCCGGGCCCAGGGCCTGCCCCTGGACCTCAAATACGTGGTGCTGGTGGAGAGCGACCTGCGCCCCAAGGCCCGCTCCCCCGCCGGCGCCCTGGGACCCTGGCAGTTCATGCCGCCCACGGCCCAGCGCTTCCAGTTGCGGGTGGGGGAGCAGGTGGACGACCGCCTGGACCTGGACGCCGCCACCACTGCGGCCCTGCGGTATCTGGCCACGCTGCACCGCACCTTCGGAACCTGGTCCCTGGCCCTGGCCGCCTACAACTGCGGCGAAGGCCGGGTGCAGCGGGCCATAAACGACCAGGGAGTCCGGGACTATTACTACCTGAGCCTCCCCGAAGAGACGGAGCGCTACGTCCCCCGCATCCTGGCGGCCAAGGCCGTGCTGGAGGCCCCGGAGGCCTATGGCTATGATATTCCTTACGACGACCTGTACCAGCCCCTGGCCGTCGACGAGGCCAATATTATCCTCACCCAGGACACCTCGGTGCGCCGCCTGGCTGAAGCCGCGGGCACCTATATCAAGCATCTGAAGAGTCTCAACCCCTGGATCAAAACCCTGACCCTGCCGCCGGGGAACTATCACTTCCTCCTCCCCAAAGGCAGCGCCGCCCGCTTCCTGGAGGCGGTGCGGCAGGGAAGGGTGTAAGGGGGGGGAGCGGTGGCTCCTGCGGCTCCGATTTACTCTACTCTGAAAATGTCTCTCGTAGGGCGCGTCTTACGCGCCACATCGTCTTAGGGGCCACAGATGGTGCGTGAGACGCACCCTACATTTTTATGGTTTTGAGTGTGCCCCTGGAACATGCATGGTTGGTTCCCAAGCAGGAACTTGGGAGCCGGCGTGGGTGGCGGGCTCTTTACCCCTGGCCCCCTCCCCCTCAAAACCTATCTGAACAACTTCGACAGGAGGAGCGCATGGCGGACCGGGAGTCGGTGTCGCTGCTGGTGACCGGCGCCTGGGTGGTGACCCAGGGGGAGGGGCGTGAGGTTTATGCTCCGGGCGCGGTGGCCGTGGCCGGTGAGCGCATCGTCACGGTGGGGCCCCAGGCGGAGGTGGAGGCGCGCTACCGGGGGGCAGAGGTATTGGCCTACCCCTCGGGACTGGTCATGCCGGGGCTCATCAATGCCCACACCCACGCGGCCATGTCCCTGTTCCGGGGCCTGGCCGACGACCTGCCCCTGGAGGAATGGCTCCAGAAATACCTCTTTCCGGCGGAGCGCCATCTCAACCGGGACATGGTCTACTGGGGCACCAGGCTGGGGGTGGCGGAAATGCTGCTCTCCGGCACCACCACCTTTGCCGACATGTACCTCTTCGCCGGCGCGGTGGCCCAGGCGGTGGCGGACACGGGCGTCCGGGCGGTGGTGGGGGAAGTGCTCTACGACTTCCCGTCCCCCAGCTACGGACCGGTGGAGGCGGGGCTCCGCTTGACCGAGGAGCTCATTGAGCAGTGGCGGGACCATCCCCGCCTCAGCGTGGCCGTCAAACCCCACGCCATCTACACCTGCTCCCCGGAACTCCTGGTCCGCTGCGGCGACCTGGCCGCCCGCCGCGGGGTGCGGCTGGTCATCCACCTGGCCGAAACCCACACCGAAGTGGCGGATTGTCTGGCCAAACATGGGGCCACCCCCGTGGGCCACCTGCATCACCTGGGTCTCTTGTGCGACCGCCTGCTGGCGGACCACGCCGTGGTCCTCACCGAAGCGGACATGGACCTGCTGGCAGAAGGCGGCGTGGGGGTGGCCCACTGCCCCGAGTCCAATATGAAACTGGCCTCGGGCATGGCCCCGGTGACGGAGCTGCTGGCCCGGGGGGTGCCCGTGGGCCTGGGCACCGACAGTTGCGCCTCCAATAACAACCTGGACCTCTTCCAGGAGATGGACACCGCGGCCAAACTGCAGAAGGTGCGGCGACTGGATCCCGAGAGCCTGCCCGCCCCCCAGGCCCTGGACCTGGCCACCCGCCACGGGGCCCGGGTGCTGGGCCTGGAAGGCCGGGTGGGCGCCCTGGCCCCCGGTTATCTGGCCGACCTCATCGTCCTGGACCTGAACCGGCCCCACCTCACCCCCCTCTACGACCCCTTCTCCCACCTGGTGTACGCCGCCTCCGGGGCCGACGTGCAGACGGTGGTGGTGCACGGCCGGATTCTGGTCCGGGACCGCCAGCTCCTGGCCTTTGACCTGGACGAAACCCTGGCCAAGGCCCGGGAACTGGCCCGGGTCATTAAAAACTTCGGAGGCTGCTGGGGGCCGCCATAAGAGCAGGGGAAGGGAAGAGAGGAGCAGAGAAGAGAGTTGCGGGGGAGGGGGCCGGGAGCCGGTGGGCCTCTGCCCTCTCCCCCGACCCCTGCGCCACCACCTGGTTCCCAAGTTTAACGTGGGAACCAGGTGGAACCCCTTAACCAGAGTGGAACCCCTTATAGGGAAGCTTTTTTCTCGTTCCCAAGCTCCTGCTTGGGAACGCCCTTGCCCCCGAAGCTCCCGCGTCGGACCCCGCCGGTTCGGCCGGATGGCCGCGCCTTGCGGAAATGAGCCTCAACTCTGCGCGATGATAAAGACGCCCAGGCAGGTGAGAAGGATGCCCGACATGCGGGTCAGGGTCACCGCCTCGCCGAAGAGCTGCCAGGCCAGCAGGGCGGTGAAGACGTAGCCCAGCGAGATCATGGGGTAGGCGTAGCTCACCTCGGCCTTGGCCAGGACGATGAGCCAGACCATGAACCCCATGCCGTAACACAACAGTCCCAACAGGACGAAGGGGTTAACGGCCGCCTGGAGGAAGACCGCAGGCAGGTTGGGGAGGGAAATGGCAAAATGCCCCACCCGGGACATGCCGTGTTTCAGGGAAAGCTGGCCGGCCACATTGAGGGTCACGTCCAGCAGAATCAACCCCAGCACCGCATAATTGAGCATGAAGCGAGGTCCTTGCACCTGTTTTTTGGGTTAGATTGAAATTTTCGAAAAAGTTAAAGGCCGATGCAAGTAAATAATCCGCCGCCCCGTAGGGTGCGCACTGCGCACCGTAACCCTGGCGCTCCGGCGGCGCGGGTTAGGATTCCTGCAGGCAAAATTTTCCCGCCGCTTCCGCTTGACCGGACCGGCCAACCCGCCCTCAACCCAAATTCCACCCGGAAAAAATATGATGGGAAGCGCAGCAGGGCGGCGGTTTTCCCCGACGCCGCGGCCACCCGGCCGCACTCCTGCGCCTTTCCTGGTACAGCCGTTGCAATAAAAACCCGAAATGGCCAGGGTCCCAGCCTGCGCTGCCATGGACAAGCAATAATTCCAGCTCTGACACCTGGCACCTGACACCTGAAACCTACATTCCCAGGAGGTGCGCATGGTATCTCTGATTCCCGGGCTCGAGGAGGCGCAGGCCTACCTGCGGTCCGCACCCCGGTCGTCTCAGGAGGATTTTGCCCAACTCCTCAAGACCGTAAGCCGCGGCGTCGGGTCGTCGCTGCCGCCTGAGCCGCCCCGGTACGTGGTGCAGCGGGGAGACAATCTCAGCGCCATCGCCAAGAAATTCGGGTGCCAGGATCCCTATGCCCTGGCCCAGGCCAACGGTCTGAAGAACCCCGACCTGCTGCATCCCGGGCAGGTCCTCCAGCTTCCCGAGGGGAGCTCCGGGGCCGTCCAGGCGGCGCCCCAGGCTCCGGCCGTGGTGCGGCCCCGGGTACGGCAGGTCGCCGGCGCGCCGGAAGCGCAGCCGACGGCCCGGGGCGCGTCCCGGAAGGCGGCGCCCGCCGCGGTCCCGGGACAGGTGGTGGTGGCCTCCTGGTACGGGCCCCGGCACCACGGCCGCCTGATGGCCAACGGCCAGCCCTTCAACATGTACGCCGACACCGTGGCCCATCCCAGCCTCCCCTTCGGCACCAAACTCCGTCTGACCAATCCGGACAACGGCCGCAGCGTGGAGGTCCGGGTCACGGACCGGGGGCCCTATATCAAGGGGAGGGGTATTGATCTCTCCTATGGAGTGGCGCAAAAGCTGGGGATGGTTAATGCCGGCGTGAAACGACTGCTGATGCAGAAGAGTTAAGCGGGTTCAGAGGGCATCAGGCGCCGGAAATTCTCCACCGCCGCCGGGACCAGGCGCCTGATGAAGACCACCTGGTCCCGGAGGGCCAGCTTCCGGTAGGCTTCATACCCCGGATGGCGGGGCGACAGGCGGGGCGTTTCCCGGGAGAAGGACGAACCTTCCTTCCAGGCCAGGCGCACCAGCTCCACGATGGGGGCGTCCTGCTGAGGCGCCTCCTCCACCCACCCCAGACGCCGCATCACCTCAAAGCGCACCCGATCCATCAGGGCGAAGGCCGTGTCCATGATCTTCAATTTGGTGGGGGCGGCCAAGTCGTCCAGACGGAAGCGCACCGACCCGCCCAGTCGCTCAATTCCCATCACCAGGTCAAAATAGATATAGAGCGTCTCGTCCCCGGGGGTGGCCAGGGTCAGAAGAGTGGCCGGGCTCAGGTCCTGGAGGCGGGTGTCGGGGCCGAACTGCTCCTGGAAGCGGGCCAGCCAGGTGCGGAAGCCCTGGTCTGCGGCCAGCTTGCGGCGGTAACGGTCCAGGTCCAGGAGCTCAGCCATGATCGTCCCCCTGCCCCCGGACGGCGGCGGACTGCTGCACCATCCTGAGGCCCCGTCCCATATACTGCAGGCCGGAGATGACGGTGAAGAGCGCGGTGGCCCAGAAAAACCAGGTGAGCAGCGGCGGCGGCAGCTTCCACACCTTCCCTGCCAGCACCAGCAGCACCGTGCCGATCTGCATCCATGTGGTCAACTTTCCCGCCAAGCTGGGCTGGACCACCAGGGGCGCCTCCACCAGCTTCAGGATGACCACACCCACCAGGATGATCACATCCCGGGTGAGGACCACCA
The DNA here is from genome assembly GCA_016874975.1 of Deltaproteobacteria bacterium. GTDB lineage: Bacteria > Desulfobacterota > Desulfobaccia > Desulfobaccales > 0-14-0-80-60-11 > VGSQ01. The sequence goes on along the minus strand of VGSQ01000019.1, from coordinate 21,879 downwards.
CGGTGAGCCAGGGAGGGATGAGGCGCAACACCGCCAGGGCGATGAAGCTGGTGGACATGAGCAGCTTGTCGGCCAGCGGGTCCAGGATGGCCCCGAGGGGTGATTTCTGCTGCCACATGCGGGCCACCAGGCCGTCGGCCAGGTCGGACAACCCGGCCACCAAAAAGATGATGAGGGCCCTACGGTAATTCCCCTGGATCAGGCAGATGAGAAAGATGGGAACAAGCAGGATGCGCGCCAGAGTGATGAGATTGGGAATGGTGAGACGGGCGGAATTGGAGAGCGGGGCAGCCATCACGGCTCTATAATGTATCAGAAAAATTTTTGAGATAAAAGGACATCCCACAGCAGACCCCTCTTCCTCCTGAATTTTTCTTTCGCCGGGGATATTTCCGCCGCCTCTTTCCGGCCCCCCCTTGAAATTCCTCATGGATTACCTCATATTGTAAATGACGGAAGGCCGGCCGGAGGTTTGCGGTCAACCGGGATGCCCTCCCGTCCGGCTCCTCTCAGCCTGGCCGGTTCAGCAGAGGGCCGGGTTCGACCCTTGCAGGTCGGCCCCGCCCTTTTGCACGATGGAGGTTGTCATGCCCATTTTTGAGTACCGCTGCCGCGCCTGCGGGGCGGAATTTGAGCAACTGGTCTTCGGCAGCAATGCTGCGGTGCAGTGCCCCACCTGCCGGGGGGCCGAAGTGGAGAAGCTGATGAGCGCCTGCGCCGCCAAGATCGGCTATAAGTTCACCGCCGCCTCCAAGCCGGCGGACGCCTGCTCCGGCTGCACCTCGGGTTCCTGCAGCACCTGCGGGTAGAGAGCCCACGTGGCGGCAACCGTGCGCATCGGCACCCGGGGCAGCCTCCTGGCTTTGGCCCAGACCCGGTGGGTGGCGGCCGCTCTGGAGGAGCGCCATCCGGGGTTGGCCGCCGAACTGGTGGTCATCAAGACCACCGGCGACAAGCTCAAGGATGTGCCCCTGGCCCAGGTGGGAGGCAAGGGGCTGTTCATCAAGGAGATCGAAGAGGCTCTGCTGGCCGGCGAAGTGGACCTGGCGGTGCACAGCCTGAAGGATATGCCGGCTGAGCTCCCTGAGGGCTGCGTCCTGGGGGCGGTGCCGCCCCGGGAGGACTGGCGGGACGCCTTCCTCTCCCACCGCCACGCCTCCCTCTCGGCCATCCCCCCCGGCGGTCGGGTGGGGACCGGCAGCCTGCGCCGGCGCATCCAGATCTTGAACCGCCGCCCCGATCTGGAGGTGGTGCATCTGCGGGGCAACGTGGACACCCGGCTGAAAAAAATGGAGACCCAGGGCCTGGACGCCATTATCCTGGCCGCCGCCGGGTTGAACCGCCTGGGGCTCTCCCACCTGCCCCGGGCCTGGCTGACTGCCCAGGAGATGCTCCCCGCCATCGGCCAGGGGGCCCTGGCCCTGGAGATCCGGGCCGACGACCAGAGGATGCGGGACCTGGTGGGGGGCCTGGACCACCCCCCTTCCCGCCTGGCCGTAGAGGCGGAACGCGCCTTCCTCCAGCGTCTCGAAGGCGGCTGCCTGGTGCCCGTGGCCGCCCTGGGGCAACTGGCCGGAGACGAGGTGGTGTTGGAGGCCCTCATCGGAGATCTCAGCGGCGTCGTCATCTTCCGGGACCGCTTGGCCGGACCGCCGCGCCAGGCCGCCGACCTGGGCCGGCGCCTGGCCGACCTGCTTCTCAACCGCGGCGGCCGGGACATCCTCTCCCAGATTTACGGCCGGCCCTTGTAAACCAGGGACATCCGGAAGCGGGTGTCCTGCCCAAGCCGAGCGGAAACTGTGGTAAAAGTTTTTCTTGACAGGTCAGACCTGATGCGCTATGTTGCAATATAAGAGGATAAAAGGGGGAAAGTCATGCTGGGTCCATGGGGGAAGACCTGGCGCCTTGTCTGCATCGGGTTTTTCTGCGCTCTCCTGGCCTTGATGCCGGGAAGAGTGGCCGCTATCGTTTGCCCTCCACTCTGTTCCCTGGCAGCCCTGACGTTTCCCCTCACTCCCGTCGACTCGACGTCCTCCATGGAAGCCCAGATGTTGGGGGAGAAGCCCTCCCGGCCTCCCGTCAGCGAAGTTCTGCCCATCCACGGCTCCCAGCGTCCGGAGGGCGAAACCGCCCTCAAATTGCCGGGCAACATCGAACTGCGCATCTCCTTCCTGTACGACGGCAAGCGGAGCACGCTCTTCCCGGAGCGCCCCGTCCAGTCCCACCTCCTCTTCCGGTCATCCGTGGAGTACCGCCTGCTCCCCAACCTCCAGGTGGGGCTGAGCAGCTTCCTCTACCAGACCCCCGCCGACAGCCAGCTCTTTCAGCGCCGCTACGGCGGCATGGTTTTGGGCTGGGGTCCCGGCATCAAGTACGACCTGGGCCGCTGGAGCTTCACCCTGCGCTCCCAACTGGAAACGGGCTCCCGGGAGCGGGGCGAAAACCTGCAGAACTGGTTCCGGGTCTGGTACGCCTTTTAATCCGTCATTTTCTTTTCTCATCCCCTGCTACCCGTGCGTTTCCCCTCGCCCCTGGTCCCTGCCCGCTTTCTCCGTCGCCGGCAACGCTTCCTGGCGGAAGTGGAGTTGCCGGACGGCCGCCGCACCTGGGTGCACGTCCCCAATTCCGGAGCCTTGACGGGCTGCGCGGCGCCGGGCCTGGAGATTCTTCTCACCGCCGACGGCCGCCCCGGCCGCAAGACGTCCCACACCTGGCGATTTTCCCGGGCGCCGGGGGGCTGGACCTGCATCGACACCCTGGCGCCCAACCGGCTGGTGGCCGCGGCCCTGGCCGGGGAGGGTCTGCCCGGCGTCCCCCGGCCTTTGAGCTTCCGGCCCGAGGCGCCGCTGGCCTCGGAGGCGCGTCTGGATTTTGGGGGCGATCTGGGAGGCCGCCTCCTCTTCGTGGAGGTGAAGAGCGTCACCTGGGTGGAAGACGGCGTGGCCCTCTTTCCCGACGGGGTGACCTCCCGGGGCCGCCGCCACCTGACGGAACTGGCCGCCCTGGCCGCCCAGGGCCACGAGGTCTGGCAGGTCTTTGTGGTGCAGCGGGAGGATGCCCGCCTCTTCCGTGCGGCCCACCGGGTGGACCCGGCCTACGCCCGACAGTTGAAGCAAACTGCGGCCAATGGGTTGAACATCCTGGTTATTTCGGAAAAAGTGGACCCACCCCACATTACCCTTGCCTCCACCCTGCCGTTTGATTTATCATTCCCATCCGAATGACTTAGAACTTTTGCAACTTCCATGCTCATTGCTCCTGCACATTTGTTAAAAAATCATTAAAAAATATGGTGAGATCATTGAGGTTTGGAGGGCGCCGGCACGAGTTTGCGCCTGAGCGCCGCCCTCCCATCGACCACTTTGCTAAGGAAGAGCGGCACGATGAACAACGACAACCTGAAAATTTTCACGGGCAACGCCAATCCGGAACTGGCCCGAAAAATTTGCGCCCACCTGGACGTGGATCTGGGCCAGGCCCAGGTGTCCACCTTCAGCGACGGGGAGATCCGGGTGGAGATCGGGGAAAACGTGCGGGGCCGGGACGTCTTCCTGATTCAGTCCACCAGCCCTCCGGCCAACCACCATCTGATGGAGCTCCTCATCATGATCGACGCGGTGAAGCGGGCCTCGGCCCGGCGCATCACCGCGGTCATCCCCTATTTCGCCTACGCCCGCCAGGACCGCAAGGTGGCGCCCCGGGTGCCCATCAGCGCCAAGCTGGTGGCGGACCTGCTCTCCACCGCCGGGGCCCACCGCATCCTCACCATGGACCTGCATGTGGGCCAGATTCAGGGCTTTTTCAATATCCCGGTGGACAACCTCTATGCCTCGCCGGTGATGATCCCGTACATCAAGGAGAACTTCAACCACGACCTGGCCATCGTCTCCCCGGACGCGGGCGGCGTGCCCCGGGCCCGGGCCTACGCCAAGCGCACCGCCGCCTCCCTGGGGCTCATCGACAAACGGCGGGACTCCAAGGGCAAGGCCCAGGCCATGAACCTCATCGGCGACGTGATGGGCAAAGAGGTGGTCATTCTGGACGACATCGTGGACACCGCCGGCACCCTCACCGAGGCCGCCAAGGTCATCGTCATGAGCGGCGCCAAGCACGTCAACGCCTGCTGCACCCACGCGGTGCTGTCCGGGCCGGCCATCGCCCGTCTGACCGACTCCAGCCTGCGGCGCCTGGTGGTCACCGACACCATTCCCCTGAGCGACGCAGCCAAAGGCTGCGGCCGCATCGTCCAGCTCTCCGTCTCCCACCTCCTGGCCCGGGCCATCCATAACATCCATCACGAGGACTCGGTGAGCTCGCTCTTTGAGATTCATTTTTAAGGATTCTGCCGGAGGAAGTCCCCGATCACACCGGGACATAATGGATTGAATTGAAAAAGACGGCAATTGAGGCAGCCGCGGGGCCTAATACTTAATTGCGTTCGCCGACCTCGGCGTGCACGGCACGCCCTATTACCTATGAAATGACCCAAGTTTCGCAGGGTGCGCACCGCGATCTTTCGGAAACAGAGACGCCAAGACAACCCGGCACCCGGCACCTGACACCTGACACCTGACATCTGACACCAGCCCCCTCCCGCCTCACACCACCGAATCGGTGATGCGGATGTCGAAGACCCGTTGGCTTTTCCGCTCCGAACGTGGCAGGTCGCCGTAGGCCACCACCTCCACCTCCGGGGTGACCATGAGGCGGTGTTTGATGAGGTAAATGACCTCCCGCCGCAACTCATCGGCGCGCCGGGCCTCCACGCCTTCGCCCCGCTCCACCTTGAGCAGCATATGGTCCCGTCCGGCCTGGTCCCGGCGGAGGTGCACCTGGTATTCCGAACCCAGCCCCGGCACCTCCGACAGCAGCCGGTCGATGCCGGCGGGATAGATATTCACCCCCCGGAACTTGAACATGTCGTCGGTGCGGCCCCGGATGCGGCTGTGCCGGGGCAGCACCGCGCCGCAGGTGCAGGGGTCGGGGATGATGCGGGTGATGTCGTGGGTGCGGTAGCGCAGGAGGGGCGCGGCCTCCTTGGCGAGCGTGGTCACCACCATCTCGCCCCATTCGCCGTCGGGCAGGGGCGCCAGGGTCTCCGGGTCCAGGATTTCCAGGATATAATAGTCGGCCCAATAATGGATGCAGTCGTGGTGGGGGCACTCGATGCCGGTGCCCGGCCCGTAGAGTTCGGTCATGCCGACGATGTCGAAGAGCTCCACCCCGCCGAAGAGGTCGGCGATCTTTTTGCGCATGGAGACGCTGGAGCGCTCGGAGCCGTAGATCACCTTCCGGATGTTGATCTTGTCGGCGATGCCCCGCTTGTGGATCTCTTCGGCCATAAGCAGGCCCATGGAGGCGGTGCAGCAGAACACGGTGGGCTGCAGGTCCAGGAAGAATTCGCATTGCAGGTCGATGTTGCCCGGCCCCACGGGCATGGCCAGGGCGCCCAGCTTTTCGACGCCCGCCTGGAAGCCCGCGCCCGCGGTCCACACTCCGTAGCCCACGGAGATCTGCACCCGGTCCAGGGGGGTGACGCCGGCCATTTCGTAGCAGCGGGCGAAGAAATGGGCCCAGTCGTCCAGGTCTTTCTGGGTATACCCCAGAATCTTGCGTTTGCCGGTGGTGCCGGAGCTGGCGTGGATGCGCACGATCTGCTCATAGGGCACCGCCCGGAAGGGGAAGGGATAGCCGTCCCGCAGGTCCTCGGGGGTGGTGAGGGGCAATTTTCGTAAATCGTCCAAAGTCCGGATGTCGTCCGGGGTGACCCCGGCCCGGTCCAACTGTTCCCGGTAGAAGCTGGAGCCTTCGTAGGCGTGGCGCACGGTCCATTTGAGGCCCCGGAGCTGGTGGGCCTGGAGTTCCTCCACGGTGCGGAAGGGCGGCATAAAGGTCTTGTGGGTGGTCATCTCTTTTTCCAGGCGGATGTTGGTGAGGCCCGCCGCACCCAGACGGCTGGCGGCCGGGTTGTTGCCGGAGGCGGCCCCCAGAAAGGCCCGGCGCAGTTCGGGGTCCACCAGGAGTTTCTGGCTGCGGCCCTGGCCGGTGATGCGGCCGTTGGCCAACAGATAGGCCGACCCCGAGGCGGTGAGGCCCCGGGCGGCGTTCTGCTCCACCAGCAGGATGGTGACGCCGCTGCGGGAGAGTTGGTGGATGATGTCGAAGATCTCGTCGGTGATCAGCGGCGCCAGCCCCAGACTGGGTTCATCCATCAGCAGGAGCCGGGGCCGGGCCATGAGGGCCCGGCCGATGGCCACCATCTGCTGCTCGCCGCCGGAGAGGGTGGCGGTGCGCTGGGAGAGGCGCTCCCGGAGCTTGGGGAAGCGGGCGCAGACCTCCTCCAGACGCCGGGCCAGCTCGGCCCGGCCGGGCTTCAGCACCAGGGCGCCCAACTCCAGATTTTCGCGCACCGTCAGGTCCCCGAACATCTCCCGGCCCTCGGGGACCAGGGCCACGCCGAGAGCGGCCATGGCCGCGGGGGAGGAGCCGGTGACCTCCCGGCCGTCCAGCAAAATGGCGCCCCCCGAAGGTCTGATCAGGCCCATGACGGCCTTGAGCAGACTGGATTTGCCCGCGCCGTTGGCCCCCACCAGGGCCACCGTCTCCCCCCGGCGCACCTCCAGGTCCACCCCGAACAGGGCCTGGGCGGCCCCGTAGTGCACCCTCAGATCGCGAATGCTCAGCATGATGTCCGTGACGCCGACTTGCATGGCGGCCTGTTTTGAAAAGTCAGTCAGCTTCTCTTTGCGCCCTTTGCGCCTTTGCGAGAAACTAGATTCACGCAAAGCCGGCAAGATCGCCAAGGATTTTCATGTGTTACGGGTGGGCCAAGGGCCCATGAGGGACTGCTTAGGAAAAGTTCCTTATCCCCCTCTCCCCCGGCGGTAAAAGTTAGGGCCGTGGGGCGATGGTATTATAGCCGGATCCCGTCCTTCCGGGGAGACGATGGTGGGCCGAATCCCGCCATTGACAGCCAAAATTCCCGGGTTATCTTTATAATCACGAGGTCAGGAAAATCGGTCCGACGTCGTCCCTGGCAATGCCGAACGGAGCGAAGGATCCCGCAGGCGCAAGCGGTTGAGATTCTTCCCGTGGCGCCCGGCGACGGCAAGCGCCATTTTGCCGGACCTCTGCTGACACCCAATTACAAGCCCCGCGCCCTCGGGCCGCCGGGTCTGCATAGGAAAGGAAGCTGACCATGAGAGACGAATACGGCAACGATCCTGCAACCGTGGAGACAATGGAACCGGACAGGATCGTCACCGCGGTCCTGGCCCACCCCTTCCACGGACGATTGGTGGAGCGGGTGATTCTCTACGTGCAACCCAAGCTCCGCTTCAAGGGAGAAAACTACAAGCTCACCTGGTGGGGGGACGGCATCGCCTATTATCGCCCGGCGGCCTGAGCCCGGTCAACATCCCAACCCCACCGCCGCAGCGGCCGCCGGGGAGCCCTCAAATAGGGCCACACCTGGGCAGGCCGTTTTTTTTTGCGGGGCGGCGGCAAGTTCCGCCTCCTTTCGCCCCCGGACCGCAAGTCCGTCCGGCAGGGGGGCAGCCTGCGAAGATTGCGCCCGCGAGTCCGGGGACGGGCCGACGACGCCGGCGTTCCTGCCGGGCCCAGACGCGCCCGTCACCGCACGGTCTTACAGCCCCCGCTTTTCCAGCCACCGGAACAGGAAGACGGCCCCCGCGGCAAAGAGGGGGATCACCACCCAAGGGCTCACCCCCAGCAGCTGGGGCAGGGTGAGCTTGCCGTAATTGCCCCAAGTGAGGACGGTGGTTTTCAGATACGGGAAGGCCTCGGCGTAGAGCCCGGCGCCCACCAGCATGCCCAGAATGCCGAAGACGGCGTCCCAGCGGCCTTCCGCCAGGGCTCCCACCGAAGTTCCCGGACAGTATCCCAGCAGGCCCCAGCCCAGGCCGAAGAGCAGGCCGCCCAGGATGTTGGCTCCCAGGAGCAGGGACTTGACGGAGAGTTTGGCCAGTCCCAGGTCCACCAGGAGATAGACCCCGATCATGGCCACCACGACGCTGGAGAGCATGAATTTGACAATGGTCAGGTCCAGGAGCCGCAGCGCCCCCAATTGCTTGTCGTAGCGCAACACCCGGCCCTTCTGCAACAAAAAGCCGAAGAGGACGCCGGTGATGAGACCATAGAGCAGGGTCTTCATGACTTCCTCCCGCCGCCGTAAAGGATGCGGGCGGTGATCATGCCGCCCACAAAAAAGCACACCAGCGCGACTAAACCGCTGACCGCCAGCTGAAGCGAACCGCTCAGCCCGTGGCCGCTGGGTCAGCCGTCGGCCAGGCGGGCGCCGAACATGGCGACGGTCCCGCCTACGAAGGCGGCCAGCCAGCGGGGCCAGCGGCTCTCCCCGAAGCGGCTCCGCCACATGGGGGGCAGAGGCTCCCAGGCAAAGGAGCGGTCGCTGAGCGCCGCCAGCAAGGCCCCCACCAGGATGCCCGCCACGAACATCCACTGCCAGTCGACCTGGGGCGTGTTTTTCAGGAAATATTCCAGGCGGGAAACCCGCTCCGGGGCCGCCAAGCCCTCGAGCATCCCCGCAGTCTTGGCGAAGGTGGTGGAGGCCCCCAGAAATTTCCCCGCCAGCCAGACGGAAAACACCGAGACCAGCCCACTCAAGCCGCCCGCCAGATAAGGACTCCAACCGCCGTTCTTGCCCTGCGCCATGGCGTCACCTCGAGATGTTCTGATGGAACAACGGGGTGGGGGAGGGGGCCCGGAGGCGCCTCCCTTGGCCCCCAACCCCAACGGAACCTTGTCACGATAAAATTTGCTGCCAGGGAAGGGACCGGGGGTCAAGGACCCTTGCGCCGCCGGAGCCTCCGTTCCCCCGGCCCTTCCCTCCGGAAGCCTCGGTTCGGGTTCTGAGAGTGAGCCGCAGGCTCAGGCAGAACCACGGTGGTGAAAGGCGGCCCCCCGGATTTCCCCGAGGACCGCCCGGAGGCTCTTCATTGAACGAGCTTCAGTCTTTTTTCCGGCGGTTCTCCCAGGAGCGCGGCCACTTCGTCCCGGATGCGCTCCACGGGAATGGCCCCGGCAAAGCGTCCCCGGCCGTCGATATAGACCAGGGGGGGCGGGTAGGCCAGGGAGCAGATCAGGGCCGTTTGCGGGAGACTGGGTCCCCGGGGGTCCTGGAGGACATTGATGTATTCCACCCGGACCTTCCCCGGGAAGGCGCGTTCCAGGGTGAGAGACAGGGCCCGGGTCTGCATCTCCGTGCTCACCGAACCCGGGTGCTGATCGGCGTGGCTGTGGCTGTGGCAGTGTCCCTGCGCGTGGTCATGACCAGGCTGAGGCCCATGATGGTGATGATGGCTGTGCTCGCCGTGATGATGGTCGCAGCCGCAGCCGCAGCCGGAACTCCGGGCGGCCGGGGCGTCGTAGATGACGATGTCCACCTGCTTGGGGGTGCTCATGAAATCTCCTTGTGCGTTTCCGGTTCGGGCCGGCCGAAAACCTGGGCCGTCCCCTTGCCTCCCTATTTTCGCGCCGCCGGGCGGATTCCCAAAGTTTTTCCGGGACCGGTCAAATATCTTCCCCCGTTGCTCGGGAAATTTTGTACAATGTGGATGCGGGAAGCGGAAGCTTGCCCGACGGGCGTCGCCGCGGGTGTCCACCAGGCGCGCCGGCTTGGGGTAAGTGGTATGGAACTGGATCTCATTCAGGCCATCGAGCTGGCCATCTCCCACGAACTGGAAGCGCGCAAAAGCTACCTGAGGTTGGCCGAAGAGGCGGACGACCCGGAACTGCGCCGCCTGCTCACGGAGATTGCCCAGGAGGAGGCCGGCCACGAGGCTTCCCTGAGGAGTCGGCTCCGCCTCTATGAGCAGAAGCAGCTTCTCCGGGAAACCCTGTCCCGCTACGTCAGCCCCGCCATGTGCGAAGAGCTCCTGAAAAACCCGCAACTCCTGCAATTGGGGGGCCAGCGGCGCCATCTCACCGTGCTCTTCGCGGACATTCAGGGCTTCACCACGCTGTCCGAAAAGATGGACCCCGCGGACGTGGTGGCCATGCTCAACCGCTTCTTCACCGAAATGGTGGACCTGATTTTCCAACACCAGGGCACCCTGGACAAGTTTATGGGAGACGGCCTCATGGCTTACTTCGGCGCCCCCCTGGAGATGCCGGCCGCGGCCACCCAGGCGGTGGCCTGCGCGGTGGCCATGCACCGCCGCCTGGAGGACATGCGCCGGGAAAGCCGGACCCCCATCACCGCCATCCGCGTCGGCGTCAACACAGGGGAGGCCATCCTGGGCAACATCGGCTCGGACAAGCGCATGGACTTCACCATTATCGGCGACGTGGTGAACGTGGCCTCCCGACTCCTGGAAGTGGCCCGGCAGGAGAACGCCGGGATCGTCATCAGCGACGCCACCCGGCGGGAAGTGGAGCGCCATTTCAATCTCCGCACCGGACCCACCCTGGTTTTAAGGGGGCGGCAGGAGAGCACCGCCAGCTTCCTGGTGGAGGTTCCCCCGGTCCGTTAATTCCTCCCGGCGAAAAATTATGTGAAAATTTTCTATTGACATGCTTTCCGTTTTAGACTAATTTTATGATTCGATAACATGTGAAAATTTTCACTTTTCTTTTTTGTCCCCCGGGCGCCAAGGAGGAGAGAAACCTGAATTTCCGGGAAGCCAGATTCTGGAGGCGACGCAGTAAGGTTGGCGGAAACGTCATAATTTCAAGAAAGGGGAGCACTAAATGGAATTGATAGGCCATGGTGGGAAACCACTGGTAGAGCGCGTGATCACTGATAAGGCGGAAGCCAAGAAAAAGATCGCCGGCCTGCAGACGATGCCGGCCAGCCGGCAAATGGCTACCGAATGCATCAGCATTTCCTACGGCTTTTTTTCACCGCTGGAAGGCTTCATGAAGCGTGCCGACGTGGACGCGGTCTGCAAGAAGATGGAGCTGGCCGACGGCACCCTGTGGAGCATTCCCATTGTATACGACATCTCCGACCAAGAGATCGCCGACTACGGCGTCAAGGAAGGGACCAGCATCCTCCTGACCTATGACAACAACCCTCTGGCCATCTTCGAGGTGGAGGAGATTTTCTCCTACCCCAAAGAAGAGATCGCCTTTGACGTCTACGGCACCAAGGAAGAAAAGCACCCCGGGGTCGCCCGCACCTATGCCTATAAAGACAAGTTTCTGGGCGGCAAGATCACCCTGGTGAACGAGCCTGTCATCCGGGACCCCTTCAAACCTTACTTTTTGACTCCGCGCCAGCACCGCCTGAAGTTCAAGGATCTGAACTGGCAGCGCATCGTGGCCCACCAGACCCGGAACGTGCCCCACACCGGCCACGAGTGGCTCATGAAGCATGCCTACATCGCGGCCCACGGCGAGCTGCCGGTGGAGTCCATGGAAGAGCTGGGCAAGGCCATCAGCGGCATCCTGGTGAACTGCATCGTCGGCGAAAAGCGGGCCGGCGACTACATCGACGAGGCCATCGTGCTTACCCAGGATGGTCTGAGAACCCACGGCTACTTCCGGCCGGACATCCACCTGACCACCATGACCTTCTGGGATATGCGCTACGCTGGTCCCAAGGAGGCGGTGCACCACTCCATTATCCGCACCAACCTGGGGCTCACCCACCACATGTTCGGCCGGGACCACGCCGGGGTGGGCACGTACTACGACTCTTATGAAGCCCACCGCCTGCTGATGCGCATCCCCAGGGAGAAACTGGGCATCACCCCCATCTTCGTCCTGGAATGGCTTTACTGCCCCCACTGCGGTGAGATCACCGGCATCGGGCTGTGCGGCCACTGGAAGGAGCACCAGAAGTTCAGCGGCACCAAGATCCGCTCCATTTTGATCGACGAGGTGAAGCCCACCCGGCTCATCTTCCGGCCGGAAGTGTTCGACATTGTGATGGACTCCGCCAAGAAGTACGGCTTCGGCTCTCCCTTCGTGGGCGCTGAGTACCTGGCCAAGGCCAAGCCGGCCTTCAGCATTGAACCCCTGTAAACCGGCAGAGTTGCTGCCGCTGCCATCATCACGAGGAGGAACGGAAATGGCTGAAACTTTCCCCATCAATATATGGATCAACGAAGAACGGTTTAAAGACCTGCAGGCCGCGGGACTGGCAACTCTGTTGAAAGAAGAGTTGGCGGGCATGAAGGTCATGGCCGTGCCCTGCATCGCGGAGGAGCGGGACAAGGTGCTGAAGCTCTTCCCCATGGCCAAGTTTGACGCGGCCACCACCAAGTCCATCGAGCTGTTGCCCAAGTTCGTCAAGGACAAGATTTACGAGTTGGTGGTGAAACGGAAGAAAATGGAGGTCATGACCGAATTTTGCAGCCTGTTCGAGAAGGCGGGGGACGCCTTCTGGAATCAGGAGATCGCCTGAACCATTTGTTGGAAATGGAGGAGGAAGCCGCCCCTGTGGGTGGAAGATAATCTCAACTTTAGACCGCAGGGTTTGGCGCCCTGCCGCACCAGAGGCAAAACCACCAGTAACCCTAAGTTCAGGAGGTTTTAAAGATGCCGAGTTTTGTCATTACCGAGAAATGTGACGGCTGTAAAGCACTGGACAAGACCGCTTGCCAGTACATCTGCCCCAACGACCTGATGGTCTTGGAGCCCGAGAAGAAAAAGGCCTACAACCAGGAGCCGGAGCAGTGCTGGGAATGCTACAACTGCGTGAAGATCTGCCCGGTGCAGGCCATGGAAGTCCGGCACTATGCGGACATCATGCCCCTGGGCTCCAGCACCATTCCCATGCGTTCCAGCAACGACATCACCTGGACCATCAAGTTCCGGAACCAGAAGACCATCAAGCGGTTCAAGTTCCCGGTGCGCACCACGCCGGAAGGCTCCATCGACGCGTTCAAGGGCAAGACCCTGCCCACGGCTGATGACCTGAAGAAGCCCGGATTCTTCACCGCTCCGGCCCGGACCGAATAGCCCCGCGCAACAGGGAAAATTCAAGGAGGTTAATGAGATATGGCTCTGGAAAGAGAATTCTGCAAATGGTCTTTCTGTGCGAAACCGGCGGTGGAAACCGTTGAGACCGACCTGCTGCTGGTGGGGGGCGGTATGGCCTGCACCGGCGCCGCGGTGGAAGCTGCTGCCTATGCCAAGACCCTCGGGTTGAAAGTCACCCTGGTGGACAAAGCCGCTCTGGACCGCTCCGGCGCGGTGGCTATGGGTCTGTCCGCCATCAACACCTACGTCGGCTCGGAAAACCCGGTCAATGACTACGTCAAGTACGTACGCACCGACCTCATGGGCATCATCCGGGAAGACCTGGTGCACTCCCTGGGCTGCCACGTGGACATCTCCGTGCATGACTTCCAGGACTGGGGCCTCCCCATCTGGCAGAAAGATGCGGAAAACCACACCGTGGACGGCCAGGTAGCCCGGGACGAAGGCCTGCCCCTGCTGAAAGACGGCGGCAAGTGCTGCCGCTCCGGCCGCTGGCAGTGCATGATCAACGGCGAGTCCTACAAGGTGATCGTGGCCGAAGCGGCCAAGAACGCGCTGGGCATGGAAAACATCTATGAGCGCGTCTTTATCGTCAAGCTGCTCACCGACAAGAACAACAGCAACCGGGTGTGCGGCGCCGTCGGCTTCTCCGTGCGGGAGCACAAGACCTACGTCTTCAAATGCAAAGCCATGATCGTGGCCTGCGGCGGCGTGGTGAACGTGTTCCGGCCCCGGTCCGTGGGTGAAGGCCAGGGCCGCGCCTGGTACCCCGTGTGGAACGCCGGCTCCACCTACGCCATGCCCGCCGAAATCGGCGCCAAGATGGTTCTCATGGAGAACCGTTTCGTCCCGGCCCGGTTCAAGGACGGCTACGGCCCGGTCGGCGCCTGGTTCCTGTTCTTCAAGGCCCAGGCCACCAACGCCTACAACGAAGACTACATGGCCAAAAACTGGGAGCAGGTCAAGGCGGAATACCCCGGCTACGCCGACGCCCCGGGCACCTGCCTGCGGAACCATGCCGCCATGATCGAGATGCGGGCGGGTCGCGGCCCCATCATGATGCACACCGACAAGGCCATGCAGGCGCTGGCCCAGGTGCTCTCCAAGAAAGAGCTGAAGCACCTGGAAGCGGAAGCCTGGGAAGACTTCCTGGATATGTCCATCTCCGCCGCCTGTCTGTGGGCCTCCTTCAACATGGAGCCCGACAAGGTGCCGTCCGAGATCATCCCCTCGGAGCCGTACCTGCTGGGTTCCCATGCCGGCTGCGCCGGTCTGTGGGTCTCCGGTCCCTCCAAGAACTATCTCGGCGCCCCCGATGACTGGTTCTGGGGCTATGACCGCATGACCACCGTGGAGGGTCTGTTCACCGCCGGCGACGGCGTGGGCGCCTCCGGCCACAAGTTCTCCTCCGGGTCCCATGCCGAGGGCCGCATGGCCGCCAAGGGCGCCATCGCCTTCATCCTGGACCACAAGGACGATAAGCTCGAGGCCGCGCAGGACATCGACGAGGTCATCGCCGAGATCTACCTGCCCTTCGAGATCTACGAGAAGTACAAGGACTACACCACCGCGCCGGAGATCAACCCCAACTACCTGCTGCCCAATCAGGTCCAGACCCGGCTGCAGAAGCTGATGGACGAGTATGTGGCCGGCATCGCCACCATGTACATGACCAACCAAATCATGCTGGAAGAAGGGCTGAAGCGCCTCACCTTCCTGAAAGAGGACGCCACCCGGTTGGCCGCCAGCGACCTGCACATGCTGATGCGGGCCTGGGAGCAGTACCACCGCATCCTGGCCGGTGAGGCCCACCTGCGCCACATCCTCTTCCGGGAAGAGAGCCGCTACCCCGGCTACTACTACCGGTCGGACCACCTGGCCATCGACGACAGCAAGTGGAAGGTGTTCACCATCTCCCAGTATGACATGAAGACCAACGAATGGAAGTTTGAGACCAAGCCCTACGTGCAACTGGTCAAATAACTAAACCACAATGGCACGGGGGTTGCGGTTGCCGCCGCAGCCCCCGGATAGTTATCCTTGGCCGTGGCGTAAGGCCAGCCACGGCTATTTTTTTCACGGGGTCCCATGCCATCCCCCTGCCGGAGCGCAAGGGAATTTCCTTACACCCCTCTTCACCATGTTATCAAGCAAGAAGAAAAGGGTCTTAGGGCCCGGGCCGGTGGACCGACCGGCGCGCTGCCCTGAATCGCTTCAATGTTCCCAAGGAGGACTTGTGTGAACGCCGAGCAAAAAATTCTGGTCATCGGTGGGGGCATGAGCGGCCTCACTGCGGCCCTGGAGGCGGCTGAATCCGGGGCCCAGGTCATCATCGCCGAGAAGGCTCCTTATCTGGGAGGCCGGGTCGCCCAACTCCACCGATACTTTCCCAAGCTGTGCCCGCCCACCTGCGGCCTGGAGATCAACTTCCGCCGCATCCGGGAAAACCCCCGCATCACCTTTCACACCCTGGCGGAAGTGACCCGGATCAGCGGCGGGGCAGGCGAATTCCAGGTGACTTTGGAACTCAAGCCCCGCTATGTCAACGACCGTTGCACGGCCTGCGACGCCTGCGCCCAGGCCTGCCCCCATGAGCGGGTCAACGACTTCAACTACGGCCTGGACAAGACCAAGGCGGCCTACCTGCCCTTTGACATGGCCTTCCCCCAGAAGTACGTCATTGACGCCTCGGCCTGCACCGGCGACTGCGGCCGGAAATGTCAGGAGGCCTGCCAGTACGAGGCCATTGATCTGGACATGAAACCCCAGACCCTGGACCTGGAGGTGGGCTCCATCATCCTGGCCGGCGGCTGGGAACTGTACGATGCCGCCAGGATGGACAATCTGGGCTACGGCCAGGTGAAAAACGTCATCACCAACATGCAGATGGAGCGCCTGGCGGCCGCCAACGGCCCCACCGTCGGCCAGATCCTGCGCCCCGGCGACGGCAAGGCCCCCAAGCGGGTGGCCTTCGTGCAGTGCGCCGGCTCCCGGGACGAAAACCACCTGCCCTACTGCTCCTACATCTGCTGCATGGCCTCCCTGAAGCAGGCCCTGTACCTGCGGGAAAAGGACCCGGAAGCCGAAGCCAGCGTCTTTTACATCGACTTGCGCACCCCCGGCCGCTATGAGCTCTTCCTCAACAAGGTCAAAGAGGACGAGAACATCAAGCTCATCCGGGGCAAAGTGGCCAAAGTGACCCAGAAGGCCGGCTCCCAGGACGTGGTGGTGGTGGCGGAAAACACCGCCACCGGCGAAAAGCTGGAAGAGACCTTCGACATGGTGGTGCTGGCCGCCGGCATGGTGCCCTCCACCAAGGCCGCGCCCGCGGCCCTGCCGCTGTCCTACACGCCGGATGGCTTCATCATTCCTGAGCTCTTACCCCAGGGCATGTTCGCCGTGGGTTCCCTCAAGAGCCCGCTGGACGTCACCAAGTCCGTCCAGGACGGCACCGGGGCCGCACTTAAGAGTCTCATCGCCCTGGGAGGGAGGTCGTGATGGAAATGGAAAAGAAATTCGGTGTCTATCTGTGTAAGGGCTGCGGCATCGGCGAGGCCGTCAAATCCGAGAGCATGCACAAGGCGATCAAAAAAGAGGCCAAGATCCAGCATATCAAGGAGCACGACATCCTCTGCAGCCCCGAAGGACTGGCGATGATCAAAGAGGACATCGCCAACGAAGGGATCAACAGCCTGGTCATCGCCGCCTGCTCCCCCCGGGTGAAATATGATGAGTTCGACTTCCCCGGCTGCATTGTGGAGCGCTGCAACATCCGGGAACAGGTGGTCTGGATCCAGCCGCCCGGGGGTGAAGAAATCCAGTCGATGGCGGAAGATTATGTGCGCATGGGCGCCGCCCGCATGAAAAAGAGCGACCTGCCCGAGCCTTACCAGACGGAGTGCGACAAGACCATCCTGGTCATCGGCGGCGGCATGGCCGGTCTGTCCGCGGCGCTGCACGCCGCCAATCATGACTACGACGTGGTGCTGGTGGAAAAGGAGCAGGAACTGGGCGGCTTCGGCGCCAAGCTCCACAAGGCCACGCCCTCCAGCTACCCTTACACCACCCTCCAGGACTCCCCGGTGCTGGCCAAGATCAAGGAAGTGACGGCCCACCCCAAGATCCGGGTCATGACCGGCAGCACCGTGGTCAAGAGCGAGGGCCAGCCGGGCCTCCTGGACGTCACCGTCAGCACCAACGGCAACGAAGAGACCATGAGCATCGGCGCCATGGTGCTGGCTGCGGGCTGGAAGCCCTACGACGCCGCCAAGCTGGATAAGCTGGGCTCCGGCGTCTCCCCGGATGTCATCACCAACGTGCAGATGGAAGAGATGGCCAAGGCGGGCAAGATCCTGCGGCCCTCCGACGGCAAGGCGCCCGAAGCCGTGGTCTTCATTCAGTGCGCCGGCTCCCGGGACCCGGAGCACCTGCCGTACTGCTCCGACTTCTGCTGCGCCGCCAGCCTGAAGCAGGCTTTATATGTGCGCCAGCAGAACCCCAACGCCGTGGCCATGATCCTGTACAAGGACATCCGCACCCCGGGCCAGACCGAGCTGTTCTACAAGGAGGCCCAGTCCGACGCCGGCGTCATGCTCACCAAGGCCGAAGTCACCGGCGTAGGCCTGGCTCCCGGCGGCAAGCTCAAGGTCTCGGCCACGGACACCCTGCTGGGCCAGAACATCGCCATCGAGGCCGACCTGGTGGTCCTGGCCACGGGGCTGGTGCCCAACACCGTGGACGATCCCATCATCAACCTGGAATACCGCCAGGGTCCCGGCCTGCCGGAAACTGAAGTCTACAACGGCTTCGCCGACTCCAACTTCATCTGCTTCCCCTATGAAACCCGGCGCACCGGCATCTACGCCGCCGGCGCCGTGCGCCAGCCCATGGGTCTGGCCATGGCCGCCGACGACGGCGTGGGCGCGGCCTGCAAGGCCGTTCAGGCCGTGGAGCATATCGCCGCAGGCATGGCCGTGCACCCCCGGGCCTGGGACGAAACCTTCCCCGATCCCTTCATGCAGCGCTGCACTTCCTGCAAACGCTGCACGGAGGAATGTCCCTTCGGCGCCATCGAGGAAGACGAGAAGGGCACCCCCTTCTTCAAGATCAACCGCTGCCGCCGCTGCGGCACCTGCATGGGGGCCTGCCCCGAGCGCATCGTCTTCTTTAAGGACCTGAACGTGGATATCATCGGCTCCACCATCAAGGGCATGGAGGTGCCGGAAGTCGACGAAGACGAACTGGAAGAAGGGGAAACCCCGCCCTTCCGCGTCATCGGCATGATCTGCGAAAACGACGCCATGCCGGCCCTGGACGCGGCGGCCCTGCACCGCCTCACCCTCAATCCCCTGATTCGCTTCATTCCCATCCGCTGCCTGGGCTCCTTCAACATGGAGTGGATCAAGATCGCCCTGAACGCCGGCATCGACGGCATGATCCTGTTGGGCTGCAAGTACGGGGACGATTACCAGTGCCACTTTGTCAAAGGGAGCGAACTGTGCGCCTATCGGATGACCAAGCTGTCGGAAACTTTGGATAAATTGGGCCTGGAATCCGACCGCGTGCAGCAGTTCGAGATCGCCATCTCCGAATTCGACAAACTCCCGGGCCTGTTGGACGACTTTGTGGCCCGGGTCATCGAAATCGGCCCCAACCCCTTCAAAGGTCTATAGGAGGTGTGATCCATGGCTGACGAAACTTTCATTAAACCGGACCTCTCGTTCGTCAAGCGGATCATGGCCGCCGGAGGGGATACGGCCAAG
Organism: Deltaproteobacteria bacterium; assembly: GCA_016874975.1. Taxonomy (GTDB): domain Bacteria; phylum Desulfobacterota; class Desulfobaccia; order Desulfobaccales; family 0-14-0-80-60-11; genus VGSQ01. The sequence goes on along the minus strand of VGSQ01000019.1, from coordinate 3,148 downwards.
AAGTGCTACCAGTGCGACACCTGTTCGGTGGTCTGCAACCTCACCCCCACCAGCCAGCCCTTCCCCCGCAAGGAGATGCTCCAGGCCCAGTGGGGTCTGAAAGAGGTGGTCAAGAGCCCGGACATCTGGCTCTGCCACCAGTGCAGCGACTGCACCGTGTTGTGCCCCCGGGGCGCCAAGCCCGGCGAGGTGCTGGGGGTGCTGCGGCAGATGTGCATCGAACAGTACGCCTTCCCCAGCTTCCTGGCCGGCAAGGTGGGCGACCCCAAGTGGCTGCCCCTCCTCATCGCCTTCCCGGTGCTGCTGCTCCTGTTCGTGCTGAACATCTTCGGGTTGATGCGCATCCCCGAAGGAACCATCCAATACTCCAAGCTCTTCCCCACCCTGCTGGTGGACGTCATCTTCATGGGCGCCGCGGCCTTCGCCGTGTTTGTCTTTGTCAACGGGGTGCGGCAGTACTGGAAGGATCTCAACGTCAACCCCTGGAAGGTGAAGGTGGAGGGCAATCTGGTCAGGGACCTCATCGCCACCCTGAAGGACATTATCTCGCACAACCGCTTCCGGCAGTGCGAGACCACCTTCGCCCGGTCCCTGAACCACCTCCTGGTGTTCTTCGGCTTCGTCTTCCTGGCGGTGGTTACCGCGCTGGCCTTCTACCGCGAATGGTTTGAAGCCCACGACGCCGTCACCAATGTCTATCTGGCCATGAAACTGCTGGCCATCCCCGGCACCGCCGCCCTGCTGTACGGCATCTACGGCATCTACCAGGAGCGCCTCAAGAACGCCGACAAGGCCGGCGCCGGCACTTACTTTGACTGGCTGTTCATCTTCGTGGTGGCCGCGGTGGGCGTCACCGGCCTGTTCTCCTGGGTCTTCCGGCTCATCGGCATCAAGATGCTGGCGTACCCCACCTACTTCATCCACCTGGTGAGCGTCTTCTTCCTGTTCTTCTACGCCCCCTACTCCAAGATGGCGCACATGGTCTACCGGACGGTGGCCATGCTGTACGCCCGCATGGCCAAACGGGGGTTCTAAGAGGACGGCCTGGGACGGAACCTGGCATGAAAAAGGAGGCAGGGCCCGAGCGAGGGCCTGCCTCCTTGCTTTTGTGGCAGGAGGGGGCAGGGGTCGATGACCCCTGCCCCCTCCCTCGGTTCTCTCACCGCCCGAACGTAATGGAATTGATGATGCCCTGCAGCGCCGCCCGGTGTTGTTCGAACTGCCGGGGGTCGCTGTGGGCGATGAAGCTGTAGTAGTAATTCTGGGCGTCGTAGCACTGCCACTGGATGCGCTGGAAGCCGCCCGAGCCCTTGGTGGGGGACTCGATGGTCTCCCAGCCGATGACCTGGCCCTGGTCCCGCCGTTTGACGGAGATGTATTTGCCGATGCTCATCTCCTCCTTGGCCTGTTTAAAGGAGGCGTCCACCGAGGCCTGGCGGGGGAAGGACGGCACCAGTTGGGTGAAGTGGAAGGTGAAGCCCGCGGTGGTGCCCGGCTTCATGAACTGGGCCCGCTCGCCGGTGGGGTCGCCGCCCCCTTCCTGGCGCCAGCCCGCGGGAATGGTGTAGGAAAAGGGCCGCACCTTGTTCTTGAAGGTGGTGGTGGAGGCCAGCCCCTTGCCGCCCACATCCTCCCCGGCCACGTTGTGGGGACCGCCGTCCCCGCTTTTGCCGCTTTCCTGTTTGCCCTGGCCCATGGCCTTCCGGGCCGCGTCCACGCCGTAGCCCCATTGGGCCGGCGCCTGGGGGGCGGCCAGCAATAGGGCCAGCAGCCCTGCCACCCCCAGGATAACAATGATCAAACTCAACTTCCGCATACCTTCTCCTTTCCTGTCCATGATAATTTTTGTGGGACACCCGCCCTGGGGGGTCCTGGCACAGCTTATGGGGCGGCCCCGCGGCCGCCGACTCCGGCGTGCACGGCGCGCCCTATGACCACGGAGGACACCCGCCCCAGAGACCTCTGCATGGGTTGCGGGCGGGGCGACGGCCCGTGCGCCACTGCTCACTGCTCCCTATCCATCCCTTTATCGATCGGGATGAGCCGGAAGTTTAGCACCATGATCCCAAAAGAGCCATATAAACCGAATTTTTTCAGGCAAATGCACCGGTTCACCATTTTCTGCACGCGGCTGGCCGCGGTTTTGTGTACAATAAAGCAAACTAACTGCAAAGCCTGCATGATCGAGGAGCTCCCCCATGGTCGATCTCAACCTGAACGTCGTCAAACCGATCAAAATGACGCCCCAGAGCCGCTTCCGCTTCCGGTGCCACCCCGGCGTCCCCTGCTTCACCGAATGTTGCGGCCGGACCACCATCATCCTCACTCCCTATGATATCCTGCGCCTGAAGCAGCGTCTGGGCATCACCTCGGACCGCTTCCTGGAGCTCTACGCCTCCCGGGACGTCCACGACAAGAGCGGCCTGCCCCTGGTGCTTATGGACATGCCCCGCTACGGCGGCGTCTGTCCCTTCGTGCGGCCCGTGAGCGGCTGCCAAGTCTACACCGACCGCCCCGCCACCTGCCGCTACTACCCCGTGGGCCAGGGCACCCTGATCACCGAAGAGGGGCTGGACGAGTTTTATTTCCTGGTCAAGGAGGACCACTGCAAGGGCTTTCTGGAAGACGCCGAATGGACCGTGGAAACCTGGAAGAAAGACCAGGGCGCGGACTATTACGATGAGATGAACCGGGAGTGGAAGGCCATGATGCTGAGGCGCAGCTCCTCGGGCAAGCCCGACGTGGACGAGCGCCATCAGAACCTCTTCTACATGGTGATGTACGACCTGGACCAGTTCCGCCGGTTTGTGTTCAAGAGCCGCTTCCTCACCGTCTTTGAGGTGGACGACGACACCCGGCAGCGCATTTATGAGGACGACCTGGAGCTCTTAAAATTCGGCTACCAATATCTCAAGACGGTGTTCCGCATTGAGCCCGCCCTCAAGCCTCTGAGCGCCGCGCCGGAATCCCCCGGGCCCAAGGCCGAGGCCACTCCGGGGTAAGGCCGCTTAGCAAGATTGTTGTGGGGCCGGGGGCCGGCGGGCCCCCGGCCCCTCTCCCTCCCCCCTCCCACAACCCCGCATCACCCTTTTCACCCTTATCGGAGGCCGTCATGACCACCCCGGAACTGAACGCCACGCCCGCGGAA